>JAISRC010000178.1 GCA_031273845.1 Desulfovibrio sp. | reverse complement strand
AAATATTTATAACATACTGAAATTATTATATACGGCTTTCATTGATCGGATTTGCTATATATAAAAATATCAGTATGTTACAGAAAATACATGCTTAAAGTCCGACAAACTCCTAGGCTGGTTTAACTCTTGCGGGTATATAACATGAAAGTTAAAATGCTTTAGCGCTCTGCGGATATGAGGCATTGAGAGAGCAAACGATATTTGCTGTGGGAACATTCTTGGTCTGGTCAAACACTAGATAAACGTAAATATCAGAGGTGGCTCCCCCTGTTCGGACAGGTAACAGCGATTTCTTAGCTTGCCTTTCCCCTTCTTTATGCTTGAAAGGCAAGCTGATTCAGCGCATAATCCTTCCACTTCGCCGGCGATGAAACGTCCATGCAAACGCATCCTCCCGGCTTGTTTTTACAGGCGTCACGATTTTTCTTTTTTTGTGCGGCCGAGTGAGGGCCCGCATCCGACAAAACCCCGAGGTTATCCTGAATGAAAGCCTTACGCAGCCTATACATGACACAGGGGCCGGAAAAGGCACCGCACCGATCACTCTTGTACGCCCTCGGTCTGACCAGGGATGAGATCCGCCGCCCGCTGATCGGCGTGGTGAACGGATTCAACGAAGTCGTGCCCGGCCACCTGCACTTGCGGACCCTTGCCGAAGCGGTCAAAGCCGGCGTGCGCAGCGCCGGCGGCACCCCGCTTGAGTTCCCGGCCATAGCGGTATGTGACGGGCTGGCGATGAACCATGAGGGTATGAAGTTTTCCCTGCCGAGTAGGGAAATCATAGCCGATTCCATAGAAATAATGGCCTCCGCCCACCCCTTTGACGGCCTGGTGCTGATCCCCAACTGCGATAAAAGCGTGCCCGGCATGCTCATGGCTATGCTGCGCCTGAACATACCCGCCGTACTGGTCAGCGGCGGCCCCATGCTTGCGGGTGCGCCTTTGCCGAGCGGCGGGCAGAGCGACTTGATCTCCGTTTTTGAAGGCGTGGGGCGGGCGCGCGTGGGCGCAATCAATGAGGACGAGCTTGAGGCAATGGCGGAAAACGCCTGTCCGGGCTGCGGGTCCTGCTCGGGCATGTACACCGCCAACACCATGAACTGTCTGGCCGAGGCCATAGGCCTCGCCCTGCCGGGCAACGGGACCGTCCCGGCCGTGTCCGCGGACCGCGTCCGCCTAGCTAAGCGCGCCGGAGGCGAAGTCATGGCCCTGCTGGAAAAAAATCTCTGCCCCCGGGACATCGTGACCCACAAATCCGTAACCAACGCCGCTGCCGTGGACATGGCCCTGGGCGGGTCCTCCAACACTGTTCTGCATCTGCCGGCCGTTTTCCGCGAGGCGGGTCTGGACCTTTCCCTGGAAATGTTCGACGCCGTAAGCCGCAAAACACCCAACCTGTGCAAGCTTTCCCCGGCCGGGCGCCCCCATGTTCAGGACCTGCACGAAGCCGGCGGCATTCCGGCGGTGATGGCCGAACTGCTGGCTGGCGGGCTGCTGCACGGAGACCCCCTTACGGTCACCGGCCTGAGCGTGGCGGAAAACCTGAAAACGCTGAAAGCCGTCGTCAAAAACGCGGAAGTGATCCGTCCTCTTTCCAATCCGCATTTCCCCGAAGGCGGCATAGCCGTGCTCAAGGGAACGCTGGCTCCGGAAGGCGCGGTCGTCAAACAGTTCGCCGTGCTGCCCTCCATGATGAAGCGCACCGTCACGGCCAGAGTCTGTGATTCCGAGGAAGACGCGACAGCCGCCATACTCGGCGGCAAAATCAAGGCCGGCGACTGTGTGGTGGTGCGCTACGAGGGTCCGCGCGGAGGACCGGGCATGCGGGAAATGCTCACCCCGACCTCGGCCATAGCGGGGATGGGCCTGGACGGCGACGTGGCCCTGATCACCGACGGGCGATTTTCCGGCGGCTCGCGCGGTGCCGCCGTGGGACATGTGTCCCCGGAAGCGGCGGACGGCGGCGTCATAGGCGTGGTGCGCGACGGGGATCAAATACTCATAGACATCCCCGGCCGGCGTCTGGACCTGCTGGTGAGCGCGGAGGAAATCAGCGCGCGCTTCAAGACCCTCAAAGCCCCGGACAAAAAAATATTTTCTCCCTTGCTCCGCCGTTACGCCCGACAGGTCGGCTCGGCTTCGGCCGGGGCGATGTTCAGGGACTGAGGAGGAGAGCATGCCGGCCTTCGGCGAACTGTTCATTCTGGCCTCGCCCGGCGGTCGGCGCAGTCTGCGCCGCCTGATGCCGGGGCAGGATATACATGGCAACGACGGGGTCATCCCCGCCGGACTGCTGGCCGAAACGCCCTTCGGCGCGGAGGTCGAAACCCTCAAGGGGATTCCTTACCGCGTTCTGAAACCCTCGCTCTATGATCTGACGCGCGGGGTCAAACGGCGCACGCAAATTCTCTATCCCAAGGACATAGGCTATATCTGCATGCGACTCGGCGTCGGCAACGGCAACCGGGTCATAGAGGCCGGGTCGGGATCGGGGAGCATGACCCTGGCCCTTTCCTGGTTCAG
This sequence comes from Desulfovibrio sp., assembly GCA_031273845.1. Lineage (GTDB taxonomy): Bacteria > Desulfobacterota > Desulfovibrionia > Desulfovibrionales > Desulfovibrionaceae > Frigididesulfovibrio. Next base: position 18,095 of record JAISRC010000178.1, on the reverse strand, counting down.
CGGCGAATTGGGACACGTGTACAGTTACGAGGCGCGGCGCGAATTTTTCGACCTCTGCCGGCGCAACCTGGACTGGGCAGGTATCGGGGGCAACGTCACCCAGTACGAACGCGACATAGCCGAAGGCTTTGAGCAGACGGATGCCGACGCCCTGTTTCTGGATCTGCGCGAACCCTGGCTCTACCTGGATCAATCCTTGGCCGCAGTCAGAAGCGGCGGCTTCTTCGCCTTCCTGCTCCCTACCTCCGATCAGGTGTCCATGCTGCTCAAGGGCATGGAAAATCGGAACTTTGCCGATGCGGAAGTCGAGGAAATCCTGGTGCGCCCGTGGAAAGCCGTGGCCGACCGCCTGCGGCCGGCGGACCGCATGACCGCGCACACCGGATTTCTCATTTTCGCCCGCAAGCAGGAACGCTCGCGCAAATTCGAGGACCTGGGGCCGACGGGCACCCGCGAACGCAAGCAGCGTCTCGCCCTGGAAGAACGCAGGCGCGGGGCGGACGGCGATGCGTAAACTGCGTTCATGTTGATGGGGAATCATCAGAGCTATCGCAAAAATATGTATGATGCTTTGCAGAACGCGACCATAGCGGCTTTTGCGACGCCGCCGGGCCGGGGGGGGATAGCCGTGTTGCGCCTCAGCGGGCCGGCAGCCCTTTCCGTGCTCGGCCGGATTTTCACGCCCGCCCGGACCGGGACAGAGGGCGGGCCGCGCAACGCGGAAGAGGCGGGCTTCACCTTTCAGCCTCGCCGTCTGCACTATGGCCGGGCATTGGACAGCAGGGGCGCGGTGCTGGACGAGGTCCTGGCCGTCTCTATGCCGGGGCCGGCTTCGGTCACAGGCGAGGATGTAGGGGAATTGCACTGCCACGCCGGACCGGGGATCTGCGCCGCCCTGCTGGAAGCGGCGGTTGCGGCCGGGGCCGTGCCCGCCGGGCCGGGGGACTTCACCCGGCGCGCCTTTCTGAACGGCCGCCTGGACCTGACCCAGGCCGAAGCCGTGGCGGAACTGTGCAACGCCCGCACCGGCGAAGGCGCCCGTCTAGCCGCCGCCAAACTGGGCGGGGCGCTGGGACGGGAAACATCGAAGCTGCGCGGCGCGCTGGACGATTTACGCCTGCAATGCGTACTGGACGCCGATTTCCCCGAGGAAGAGACGGAATTTTTGACTGAAGAAGCTTTCAGGCACAGGATTGAGGATTGCGCCTCAGCTTTGCGCCGCCTGCTCTCGGCTTACGAGCGGGCGCGTTTCTGGCGTGAAGGCGCATCGGCCGTGCTGGCCGGACGGGTCAACGCCGGGAAATCCAGCCTGCTGAACGCCCTGCTCGGGCGGGAACGGGCCATCGTGTCCGATGAAGCGGGCACCACCCGCGATTACCTGGAAGAATCCCTGAACCTGGAAGGGCTGGAACTGCGCCTGACCGACACGGCCGGCCTGCGCGCGGACGGCGGCCCGGTGGAAGCCGAAGGCGTGCGCCGGGCTCGCGATCTGGCGGCTCAGGCCGACCTCGTTCTCTTCGTCAAAGACATCCGCGCGGAAATCTATCCGGAAGAAGCCGAATTTCTGCGTCTGCACAGGGATGCCTGCCGGAGCGGCGGTTTGATCCCGGTCCTGAACAAGATCGATGTCCTGCCCGGCCCGGAGGCTGTGCGCGGAGCCTGCGCGGCTTTTGCCGCCGCCTTGGGCGCCCTTGTGCGGGAACCGGCGGAGAGCGGAGATGAGGAAATGCTTTCCGGAGGTCCCGGAGCGAAGGATGACGCGGCAGGGCAGGCTGCTGCAGCTGTGTCCGCCCCATGCGGGGACGGAACCTTTTCGTCGCCGTTGCCGATCCCGCCGCTGCCCGTATCCGCTCTGCGCGGGGACGGGCTGGACTCCTTGTCCGCCGCCGTGCGCGCCGCTCTGACGGCGCGGGGAGGGACCGATCCGGGGGATATCGTCCCCAATCTGCGCCAGTCGGAGCTTATGCGAGCGGCCTTGGCGGAGTTGGACGACCTGGAGGTCGAGCGTGCCCGCGCTTGTCCTCGGGACATACTCGCCCTGCATCTTGAGCGGGCGGCGCAATTGCTGGACGAGGTGAGCGGCGCGGCCGGGAGCCGGGAACTGCTGGAACGCATTTTTTCCACGTTCTGCATCGGGAAATAGCCCCAAAAACACAGGTCCCGGCATCGCTTGAGACGCCGGGACCCGCAAAGTCGGAAACTTTTGACTACCTTCGAATATTCGGCCTGTCGGGGCCGGTGACATCGACAGCTATGTTAAGTTCCTGCCGGTTGATGCCCATATCGGCGAGCAGGTTGCCGCCGAGGGTGAGCATGCGGTACTGTGCGGCAATGACATTCAACTGCGCCGTAACCAGTTGTATGGAATAGCTGAAAAGCTCGTTCTCGGAATCCAGCACGTCCAGCAGGGAACGCTGGCCGACGTTGAACTGCTCCAGGTACATATTTCTGGTCTTGGTGCTGTAGTCGACGGCGTTGGCGAAATGCCGCGCCTGTTCCTGGGCGGAAAGGTAATCGGTCCAGGTGTTCTGCGTTTCCGCCGCCAACTGATCCTTAAGTCCTTCGAGTTCCTGTTTGGCCTGGCGCGCCCGGCCGAGATCGCCGCGCACGTTGTAGTAATCATAGCCGCCGTTGAACAGATTCCAGTTTGCGCGAAGCATAATGGACATTCCCCCCGAATCGGTCATGGCGTCCTGCACGCGGTAACTGTAGGTCGGACCGGCCTCAAGGGTGATCGTGGGATGGAAGGCGCTCTTGTCCAGATCAGCCTGACTGTAAGCCGTCTTGATATCGGACTCGGAGGCGCGGATCTTGAGGTTGCCCGTCCGGGTGCTCATCAACGCGGCTTCCAGGCTCGGGTACGCGTCCACGGGCGCGGTCGGCGCGGCCACCTGGCCGGGATCCCGCCCGGTAGCCTGCTGGTATGAGGTGACGGCGGCGTCCAGGGCGGCACGGCTTTCGGTCAACGAAGCCTCGGTGCGGGCCAGACGGCTCTGCGTCTGAGTCACATCGGCCAGGGTGGACGCGCCGGACTTGTGGCGCTCGAACTGCGAGGCCAGTATGGATCTGTGGTTCTTCACGTTGAGTTCCGCGAGGGCGACTATGCGCCGCTGGCGGTAGACCTCTATGTGCGCAAGCACGGCGTCGAGACCTATGCCTTCGGCATTGTCGTAGAGGCGGTTTTCCGCGGAATCAAGGCGCGACTTGCCCATGCGCACACGGTTGAGGGTTGCGAGGCCGTCCCAGATGGTCTGGACGACCGTGAGGCTGGCCTCACTGCGGCTATAGTAGTCGCGTGTGGTATTGGAGCTTCTGCCCGCGTGCTCGTTGGCCCTGGAGGTGGTGCCGCTCCACTGGTCCACGCCCCAGCCGGCCCGGGCGTCCACGCTCGGGAACCAGCCGCTGCGGGCGCGTTGCACATCGTGCTCCGCGGCCTGCCTGTATTCCTGAAAAGATTTCACATTCGGACTGTAAGCCAGACTGAGGGCTACAGTTTCCTTGAGCGTTGTCGCCGGTCCGGCCAGCACCGCCCGTGTAGCCGCTCCCGGCGAAGCCGCCGGAGCAGCGGGAGCGCTACCGGGGCAGGACAGAAACAAGGCCAGCGCCAAGGCCGGAAACAATATCGCTCGTCTGTAATGTATGCTGTTTACTCTCATAGTAATTCCTCCGGTCGCTCCGGACTGCCGCCGACAAAGGGGATCGTAGTCCCCGGTCCCGGCGACGCCGCGCGGCGACCCGCTTCCCTGCGCGTCGCCCGTGTTCAAGCTGATGTAAAAATTCCTTCAACAATTCGGAAAAATTGCGTGATATTTACCCTGCGCTTGACACCTCGCTTGCGTATACTGTGCGCGGTAGTTCATTTCAATCACAAAACAGGAACGTTGTCAACGGGTCTGAGTGCAAAAAAGACAAACTAAGCAATCAAATTTGTTGCTTTTTGCCTATCTGCACAAAATATATAGATTTTTTTTATAAAAAATTTATAATAATTTTAGAAATCTTGCAGATTTTTCGGAAAAACCTGATTCCGCGCAGTCAAAATGCGGCAGGCCGCTTCGGGCGGAATCCGCCATGCCTTTTGTCGCCCCAAAGGCATGGAGACGGATTCTTTGCAACGCTCAGAACGACAAGACAAGAGGCGCGGAGGATTCCGGTCGGGCAAAGTCATTGACGCCCGGTCGGCAAAGACCTATATTGGAAAAAGGCGGTTCAGGCTGCCTCTTTATACGGCATGTTGCGCTGTGCGTTGCAGTGGATTCGGGGAGGAACCGGATTCCGGACCGCGGCGATGATCATTTTACATTCAGGGTTCTTTCAGTGAGTAATTCCACCACGGCTGCGGCATACGGCGCGGCCCGGACAGGCGGCGTTGCAGGCCGCAAAACTCCCGTTGCCTACACCGATTCGGCCGATGTGCATGATGTGATCGGTACGGAGCGGGTCTATGAGGCCGCCGATCTGGTCGGACTCGCGGGCGTGGCCCCCGCAGCGCGCGCCCGTGACGCTTGGCCGGCGTGGCGCCCGAATATCGGCCCCCTTGAGCCGGAAATTCTTGAAGCTGCGACCGTGCAAAAGGTCGGACGCGGGTATTTCCGGGGTATTTCCGGTGAAGTTTCCGCCCCGCCGCCTCCGGAAAAAAACGAGGCGGCTCCCGAGCGGAAGCCGGCGAAGACGGTCGGGTCCGCCCCGACGGCGGAACCTGCTTCGCCGGCCCGCGCCGCCCCTCTCTCTCCGCCTCCTACCGCGCCCCTCCCCGTAACCGCGCCCTCCGCAGCACCCGCGTCCGCCCCGACCGCCGCCTTCACCGCCCGGACCAAACTTCCCGACCCCCCCGTCGCCCCGGAAGCCCCGGTTTCAACGACTTCGGCCGCAGGCCCCGCTCCGGACAAAAAGGGGGCCTCCGGGAAAGAAGTCCCGGACGAGAAGGCGTCCGCCCAAAAATTGGATGCCGCTGCGGCCGCCGGGGGAGGCAGACAGGACGACCCGGCCCTGGCCGCATTGAGTGAGGCTCCGGGCGCGCCCGCGCGTCCGCGCGCTCCGGAAACGGCCGATCCGCGGGCCTTGGACCCCAATGCCGACGACCGGCTGGCCGCCGGGCTGCGCGCCCGCGACGGCACCGAAGACCTGGGCGCCGGTTCATCCGTGCCGGACCCGGCGGATGTGGACTACGACCCGCCGCTCATCCAGTGTCTGGCGGGACTGTTCAAGCTCTTCGGCAAGCCGGTATCCACGCGCCTGCTTATAGCAGGGCTGCCGAAAACGTCCGGCCCCCTGCATCCTTCCGCGGCTCTCCGCGCGGCAAAGGCCGCGGGCATGCAGGCCAAGACCGTTTACAGGCCGAACCTGTCATCCATTTCCAACCTCACCCTGCCCTGCATCCTCCTGCTGCGCGGTGACAAAGCCTGCATCCTCAAATCCATGGAGGAAAAGACGGCCGAAGTGCTTTTCCCCGAAAACAGCATGGAGCCGCGCAGCATAGCGCGCGATACCCTGGAGGACGAATACCTGGGCTACGCCGTTTTCGCCAAGCCGGAGCCCAAACTGGACAAACGGGCCAGCAGCATCAAGCTGCTGGACGACAAGCGCTGGTTCTGGGGAACGCTCTTCCACTTCCTGCCCATTTACAAACATGTCTTCGGGGCCAGCATTCTGGTGAACCTGCTGGCCATCTGCGGCCCTCTGTTCTTCATGAACGTGTATGACCGCGTTGTGCCCAACCATGCCGTGGACACGCTCTGGGTCCTGGCCCTGGGCATAGCTCTGGCCTATGTCTTCGACTTCATACTCCGCAACCTGCGCAGCTATTTCGTGGACGTGGCCGGGCGCAACGCGGACATTGTTCTGGCCAGCAAGCTCATGCAGCATCTGCTGGCCATGCGCCTGGACGTGAAGCCCGATTCCACCGGCTCCCTGGCCAATAACCTGCGCGAGTTCGAATCGTTGCGCGATTTCTTCGGATCGACCACGCTCATGGCCCTAGTCGATCTGCCCTTCCTGGTCTTTTTCATCGTGCTGGTGATGGTCATAGGCGGTCCCGTAGCCATCATTCCCATAACCGCCGTGCCCATCGTGGTCTGCGCGGGCATCTTCATGCAGTTCCCCCTGCAGCAGGTGACGGAAAAAGGCTTTAAGGAGAACATGCAGAAAAACGCGCTCCTGGTGGAAATCATCAACGGCCTTGAGACCATCAAGACCACCATGGCCGAAGGGCGCATTCAGCATGCCTGGGAACGGGTCGTGGGCATGAGCGCATCTTCCAACAACCACACCAAGCGCATGTCCAACCTGTCCGTGACCCTGACCATCATTATCACCCAGTTGGTGAGCGTGCTCGTGATCATCTGGGGCGTCTACCGGATACAGGAAGGCTTGATGAGCATGGGTGGACTTATTGCCTGCAATATGCTGGCCGGGCGCGCCATGGCCCCGCTTTCCCAGGTGGCCTCCATGCTGACAAGGCTGCAGCAGAGCCGCATGGCCTTAAAATCCCTGGACCTGCTCATGAATCTGGAAACCGAGCAGCCGGAAGCCGGCCGCTATGTGGATTTCGGCTACCTTGAACACTCCCTGACCTTGGAGGACATAAGCTTCAAGTACCCCGGCACGGAGCGTTTCGCTCTGGAAAAGGTGAACATTCACATCAAGCCGGGCGAAAAAGTGGGCATCATCGGGCGTATGGGATCGGGCAAAAGCACCCTCGGGCGCATGTGCGTCGGCCTATATAAACCGACGGAAGGCGCGGTGAAACTCGGGGGCGTGGACATCCGGCAGCTCGACATGGTGGACCTGCGCTCCCGTATAGGCTATGTGGGGCAGGACAACTATCTCTTTTACGGCACGGTGGGCGAGAACATCTCCTTCGGCGTGGTCAATGCCGATGACCGCATGGTATTGCGCGCCGCGAACATCGCCGGGGTCACGGACTTCGTGCGCGCCCATCCCGCCGGTTTCGGCATGCCTGTGGGCGAACGCGGCATGAGCCTTTCCGGCGGGCAACGCCAGTCCGTGGCCATTGCCAGAGCCTTGCTTCAGGACCCGGACATCCTGATCATGGACGAACCCTCAAGCAACATGGACAACTCTTCCGAACTTGCCATGAAGCAACGTCTGGCCGCGGGACTCGGGAACAAAACCCTGATTCTGATTACCCACCGCCTGAGCATGCTGGACCTGACGGACCGGCTGGTGGTCATGGACAGCGGACGTATCGTGGCGGACGGTCCCAAAAATGCCGTGCTCAACGCCCTGCGCAACGAGCAGCTCAGGGCGGGCAACGCGCCCAGACCGCAACAGGGCAGACCTCCGGCAGGGCCGCCCCCGGCGGGCGCTTCCCGGCCCCGGACGCAATGGGCGCAGGCATGAGCGTCGCGCCGAGGCAGTTTGATTCGGGGCCGCCGGAGCATTTTCAACTTTGACATGCTCCAAGCGGCCTGCTTTTGCGGGCAGGTGAACCTTATGGGCTTTTTTCGAAAAGAAAAAAATGAACTGAATCCCCTCGACCTGGAATTCATGACCGAGGTGGATGCCGCCATGCGCTACAAGGGCGGCAGATGGGCCTACATTCTCTCTGCGGCGATCTTCGCCTCCTTTTTCGTGATCATTCTGCTCATGGTCGTGACCGACCGCAACGAAGTCACGCGCGGCGAAGGTCAGATTACGCCTTCCCTCGGCGTACAGCCCATACAGAGCGAGCAAGGGGGCATAATTCAGGAAATCTTCGTGCTGGAGGGGCAGGAGGTAAAAAAAGGGGACCGTCTGGTGCAGATGTCCAACATCGAAGCCGTGTCGGAATACCAGGACCTGATCAACAAGCAGGCGGAAAGCGTCCTGTCCCTGAAACGCCTGGAGGCCGAGGCGGCCGGAACTCCCCTGGTCTATACGGAGGAAGAAACGGCCGCGAACCGGGAACTGGTCAGCGACCAGTTGCGCCTCTACGTCGCGCGCAAAGAAAAACTCCTGTCCGGCACCAGGGAACTGGAAGCCGCCATCGAGCAGAAACGCGCGGCCGTGGCCGAGGCCATGACGCGTAAAAGCCAGTACGAACAGAATCTCATACTGCTCAAGGACCAGGTGGAGCGCGTGCGGCCTCTGGTGCAGCAAAGGGCCTACTCTGAAGTTGAATACCTGAATCTGCGCCAGCGCGTCATAAGCCAGGAGGGTGAACTGCACACCTTGGCGGAAACCATCTCCAAGACCCAGAGCGAGGTGCAGGAAGAAGAAGCGCGCCTGATCAACCGCGATTCCGAATGGCAGGCGGCCATAGCCGCGGAAAACAACACTTACCGCCGGCAACTCGACAGCATCAACCAGAAGCTGTCGGCCGGCAGCCACAAGGTCCATGTCTCCGAACTGCGCGCCCCCATGAACGGCGTGATCCGGCGCATACTGCTCAAAGAGGAAAACGTCGCCCAGCGCGCCCAGACCATCATGGAACTGTTGCCCACGGAAGACACGCTGGAGGTGGATGCCCGCTTCAAACCCGCCGACCGCGGCTATCTGGAGGTCGGGATGAACGCTACCGTCCAGGTGGATGCTTACGACTCCACCGTATACGGCGGGCTGCCCGCCGAGGTCACGCGCATCAGCGCCGACACCATTGAAGACAACAAGGGCCAGGCATGGTACGAAGTCCGCCTGCAGACCGAATCATCCAGACTGCGTTACGGGGATCAGTCGCTGGAAATAAAACCGGGCATGACCGTCAAGGTGGACGTCATCTCCGGTGAGAAAAGCATTTTTGATTACCTGATGAAGCCCATCCTCAAATCGCGCCAAAAGGGCAGAATCAGGCCGGCCGCGCAGGATGACGGAGACGGCGCCCCGGCCCGGACGGAAAACGAGCGAAGGGAAAATCCGGCATGAGCGTTTTCGCCGACTCCGAAAGCAAACAACTGCTTGATCTGCAGTACATGCACGATGTGGACATAGCCATGAACAGGCGCGGCCACCCTTGGGCCTTCACCCTTTCCGCCTCCTGTCTGGTCTTTTTTGCGGTTTTTTTCATCTGGGCGGACAACGCCATGATCGACGACGTGACCCGCGGACAGGGGCAGATCACCCCGGCCCAAGGCACACAGCCGATCCAGAGCGAGCGCGGCGGGACCATAACCGACATCCTGGTGACCGAAAACGAGCAGGTGGAAAGAAACCAGCCCGTGCTGACCATCTCCAACGTGCAGGCCGTAGCCGGCCTCAATGACCTGAAAACGCGCTACGTCGAGCTGTCCATGGCCCTCAGGCGTCTTGCGGCGGAAGAAAAGGGCGAGGAACCGGTGTTTACGGACGCCGAAAAGGAGCTGTACCCGGACGCGGTGAACGCCCAGATGCGCATCTATTCCACGCGCAAGGAACAGCTTGAAGGACAGAGCACCATGCTCCTGTCGCAGATTGAGCAGCGCAAAAGGGAAGTGGCCGAGGCGCGGGAACGCAAGGAATCCTACGAAGGTTCCCTGGCCGTGCTCATGGAAGAGGAAAACACCGTGCGCCCGCTGGTCGGACGCTCCTATTCCCAGATCCAGTACCTGCAACTCCGCCAGCGCATCGTGGCCCAGGAAGGCGAATTGAACAGCGTGGCCCAGACCATAGCCAGGGTCGAAAGCGGCGTCAACGCGGCGGAACAGCGACTGCAAAGCCTGAAAGCCGAACGGCAGGCGAGCATCGCCGATGAAATCAACAAGACCCGGAGCGAACAGGCGAACGTGGAGCAACTGATCAAGTCCGGGGACGAGCAGGTTACCCGCACGGAACTGCGCTCCCCGGTGCGCGGCAAGGTGGTGCGCGTGATCCTCAAAAAAGACAGTGTGGCAAAACCGGCAGAAACCATTATGGAAATCATTCCCACAGACGGAGCGCTGGAAGTGGAGGCCAAATTTTCCCCCCAGGACCGGGGCTTCCTTTTCGTGAACCAGCCGGCCATGGTCAAGGTCAGCGCCTACGAATTCTCCATATACGGCGGACTTGAAGCCACGGTGACCAAAATCGGCAACGACACCATTGAGGACAAAAAGGGCCAGCCCTGGTATGAAGTGCGCTTTCTGACCAAGCGCAACAGCATCCTGTATCGCGGGGAGGAACTGCCGATCCTGCCCGGCATGACGGTTTCCGTGGATGTGCTTACGGACAGAAAGTCCGTGCTCAGCCATATCGCGGGACCGTTGCGCAAAGCTGTGCAGAACGCCATGACCGAACACTAGTTCGGATGATCCGGACCGGTGTTCAGATGCGCAGTCCACGCGGGAAAGCCGCAGCAGGCACGGTTCCGGGTATGACATGCCGCGCTTGCGGAAGGATGCCGGACGAGGTTCCGGACCGTATTTTCAAACAGCCCGTGATGATATTCCGCGCTTGCGGAAAGGTGTCGGGCTTCGGGCGGACGGGTGCCGTCCTCGCCCTGTCGCTCTGTCTTGTTCTGCACTGCCCCGGCGCGGCTCCGGCGGCCGACGGCGTTGCCGGGGACGCTCCTGCCTCCATGCCGGAGCGGGCGCGCGCCGCGGACTCCGATGCCGGCGCGCGGGCCGCTCCGGAAGCGGGCGGCGGCGCTGTCCCGCAGGACAATGCATCCCCGGACGATGCGCGGGGCAGCCGAGGAACGGTCCCGCAGGGCAATACGATCCCGAAAGACGCGGGAGCCGGCGGCGGAGCGGCGGCGAAGCCCGAAGGCGAAAACGCGGCGGGGCCGGCTGAGGCCGACGGGGCGGCCGGGCCGGAAAAAAACGCCGGCAACGACGCCGGTGCGGCAACAGGCGGCGCGACAACTCCCCCCAAGCCCCCCCTGCGCCTGATCGGCACGGTGGAGTTCCGCAGCCAGATCAGGAACCTGCCCAAGTGGGAGCGCGTCATGGCCGAGGAGGAAGCCCGGCCGACCTTTGTCGGTGAAGATCTGGCCGTGGACAACCCTCAACTGCAGGAACGGTGGAAGGCGCTCAGGGCAAAATTGAAGGACGCACCGCTCATGGAAAAAATTCGGGGCGTCAACAATTTTTTCAACCAGTGGCCGTACAAGCTGGACCCCGAGGCATGGGGCGTGGAGGACTACTGGGCGACGCCGCGCGAATTCATGGGCAGGTCCGGCGACTGTGAAGACTACGCCATCGCGAAGTTTTACGCCCTGATCAATCTGGGCGTGCCCAAGGAGCAGATGCGCATCGCGGCGGTCAAGGACGGGATACGCGGGCTGGGTCATGCTGTGCTGGTTGTTTTTATGGATGACGACGCCTATGTCCTTGACAATTTGACGAACTTGGTTTTGTCTCATAAAAAGTTGACGCATTACGCGCCGCAATACACTGTCAACAAAGACTACATGTGGCGGCACGTCAAACCCAAGCCCGGTTCCGGCAGTTGAGGCTCAAGGCGGCCGGACGGGGCCGCGCCGATATGCGCCGCCGGAACGGACTGTAACGATGCCGGATTGAACGATTGCGGAGAAATCGATGAGTGATGTAAAAACAGTGAGCGGTCAGACGACCGCCGGGACCGAAAAGCACGGAAAGCGTTTTTTGTGGATAGGCATTTTGATTGTGGCCGTGCTGACCGGCATTGTCTTCGCTCTGGCCTGGCGTACTCTGGACGAAACGCGCAGACTCATGGAACGCGAAATACTCCAGCGCCAGAAGACCCTGACCGCCACCCGCGCGGAAATGACCGATTCCTGGCTGGAATCCCTGGTGGAAAAAAGCGCCCGCCTGGTCGGTTCCGACCTTTTTCAGATCTTCGCCTCGGAAATGGACAAACTGCCCGGCAACATCCCCCTGCTCTTCACCCCCGGAGGCGACGGCGGAGAAAGTGCCGTGCCCCCGTCGGCAGGCGGCGGCCCGGCGGAACAGCTTCGTTCCCAGCTTCCCCTCATGCGCACCATGCTCTCCGAGTTCGTGTCCTATTCCGGGTACTCCGCAGCCCGCATAGTCAACAGCCGGGGTGAAACCTACATGTCCACCGAGGCTTCCGTCGCCCCCCTCGGCAACGCGCAACGGCGCATGGTTCAGCAGGTGGTGACGAACGGCAGACTGCTCTACGCACCTCTTGAGCTTCAGCCCAAAGGCATAATCCTGGACATTTATCTGCCGATCATGCCGCCGAGCTACCAGGGGACCCCGGGTAAACCCGCGGCCGTCATGATCCTTTCCCAGGTCGCGGACGGCAAGCTTGCCGAGGTGCTCTCCCCCGGCGTGGCGGACGAAAGAGGCCGCAAACTGAAGATAGTGCAGAAAAACGGGGAAATCTATCAGAACATTGTGCCCGGTTCCACCATGCTGCGCCAGGTGCAGGATTTCACGCCCGATGCCGACAACGTCCTGCCTTTCGGCATCCGCGGCGCTTACGGCGAAAACTTGGAGGTATACTCTTCCGGCCTGCGCCTGCGTTCCGCCGACTGGTGGATAGTCGCCGAGCACGATGCCGCCCTCATCAAGGAAACCATGAGCGAACGGTCGAAAGTGGTCTACAGCATAGCGGGCCTCATTTCCCTGGCCCTGATGCTTCTGGTGTCGGCCGGCTGGTGGCGCATCGTCGGGCGCGAGCAGTCCGACATCAACACCAGGATCACCGGCCTGCTCTCGGTCATAGACGATCAGAAAAAACTCCTGGACGGCATCAACAGCGCCATTACCGATCCCATTTCCCTGACCGACGGCAAGGGAGTCTACCGCTATGTGAACGCGGCCTTTGCCTCGGCCGTGGGCCGCGGCGTGGATGACGTCATCGGTCTGGACGGGCCGGCCGTCTTCGGCTTCGACACGGCCAAACGTCTGAACGCCTCGGACCAGCATGTGCTGATGACCGGAGAGAGCGTTTCCGTGACCGAGGTGCTTTGGCTGATGTCCAAGCGCTATCATTTCCAGATTTCCAAGACCCCGCTCAAGGATTCCGGCACGCGCGCCGTGCAGGGCATTGTTTCCGTGTTCCGCGACATTACCCAGCTTGTCGAGACCGAGGAGCGGGGCAGGCGCGTCGTGCAGCAGACCATCGACGCTCTGGTGCGCACCATTGAAGAGGCCGATCCCTTCCTGGGCGGGCATTCGCGCATCATGGGCGGCATAGCCTCGCTCATGGCCAAGCAGTTGCGGCTTTCGGAAAAGGATGCGGCCACCATAGACGCCGCCGCCAACCTCTCGCAGATCGGCAAGATGTTCGTGCCGCGCGAAATCCTGCTCAAACCCGGCGCACTGACCCCTGAAGAAAAGGCCGAGATGGAACTCCACGTCGAATACGCCCGCAATGTGCTCAAAGGCATTGAGTTCGATCTGCCGGTCGTGGAAACCATTTACCAGATGAACGAACGACTTGACGGCAAAGGCTATCCCAAAGGTCTCGCGGGCGACGAGATTTCCATGCAGGCCAAAGTGCTGGCTGTGGCCAACGCCTTCACCGCCATGGCCAAACCCAGGTCCTACCGTCCCGCCCTGTCCGTGGACGATGCCCTTGCCATTCTGGAAAAACAGACCGGCAGCTATGACCCGGATGTGGTCGCGGCCCTGCGTCAGGTCCTGGCCACCCCGGCCGGCGAACGTCTGGTGGCCCAGGCCGCCGCGGCCAAGGCCCTTTGAGCGTATCAGAGCATTTTGGAATTTTATTTGCAAAACGCTCTAAAGGCCGGAGGGGACGTCTCAAAATCAAACTGCCTCAGGATACAGACCTTTAAACGATTTCCCGGAGGATTCGCATTATGGAACGCAAAGGCATCATTACCTTTCAAGGGACGCCTCTCACCCTGCTCGGCCCCCCCCCCAAGATCGGAGACGCGGCGCCGGACTTCAGTCTGCTGGACAATGCGCTGCAAAAGCGCACATTGGCCGACTACCGGGGTAAAACCTTGGTATTTTCCGTGGTTCCTTCCCTGGACACCCCCGTCTGCGACATGCAGACACGGCACTTCAACAACAAGGCTGCGGCCTTAGGAGACAAGGTGCAGATCCTTGCCGTATCCTGCGACCTGCCCTTCGCCCAGGCCCGCTGGTGCGGAACGGCCGGGGCAAGCCGGGTGCAGAGCCTGTCCGACCATTACGATCTTTCTTTCGGTCTGGCCTACGGAGTAGCGATCAAGGAACTCAGGCTCCTTGCCCGCGCCGTTTTCGTCGTGAACGGCAAAGGCGTGCTGACCTATCAGGAAATAGTGCCTGAAGTGACGCACGAGGTAAATTTTGCCGCCGCCCTGGCCGCGGCCGAAGCCGCGCTGTGATCCCGCAGGCGGCATAAGGAGGCGCACATGCCGGAGGCTCAAAAGATTCTCAACGCGGCACACTTTCTGCCGCCCTTGTTGCTTGCCCTTGTCGCGGTCCTGCTCTTTTGCGCCGGGTTCACGCTCAATCGGCGCAACGCCTCTCCCTTTCCCGGCCGCCTGCTCTATTATCCGGGCGGCCTCGCGCTTACCGCAGCTCTGGTCGCCCTGCTCACCGTGCTGCGCAGGGCGGGAGTCCCGGACGCAACCGTTGCCGCCCTGCCCCTGATCATCACCTTGCTCTATCTCGGCTTCGGCCTGTTGTTGCGCAAACCGGCGATCTTCACCTTGGGGCTGGCCCTGCCTCTGCTCTGGATGCTGCTGATGAAGATCGGAGAAGCTCTGTCCGGCCTGCATTATACGCTCTACAACCTGCCCGAGGAACCTTTCTGGTACCTGCTCGCAGCCCCGGTCATCCTCGGCCTGCGCCGGCTGAAAAAACCGGCCGGGTTCTGGGAAGAAGCGGAGTGTTCCTTGGTTGTCACAAGCGCTTGTTGCCTGATGTGCTCCTTCTGGCTCATGGCCATAGGCCGACCGAGCCTGCTCACCGGTCTCGGCCTGCCGGCCTATGCCTGGGCTCTGGGTCTGACAGCCGTGTCCGCCCTGTTCCTATGGTGCGCCAAGTATCTGGAGGATATTCCGTTCGGCGCATGCAGTCTGGCCGGGTCGGCTGCCGGCGTATACACCCTGGTGTCTTCCTGGCCGTGGAAGTGAAGGCCCAAGCTTCTGCCTGCAAAAATAACGATGCTGTTTTTTATGCTTATTGTTGCCGGGGCGTCGGCTGAAAAACCCGTTTTTCAGCCGACCCACGCCGCCTTCGGCGGCGCGCCGGGCTCGGCGCCCGTCGTTCAGATTTCCATATGGAAATCTGTAAACGTTATCGCGTACCGATCCGCGGCCTCGGCCGGTTCCCCCCGGCCAGGGAAGGAAACGGCATGGCCGTAAAAGCTCCTTCCAAAAGAAAAAGCGCAGGAAGCACGGAAGCGGGAGATATCCTGCCCGGGCCGGAAGAGGCGGAAAAACTCCTTGCGCCCTTGCGCGCCTTCATGAGCGGGGAAAAAACAGGGCAGGTCCGCGCCCGCATCGACCGTCTGGCCGCCGACCCGCCGCGGGTTCTGCTTCTGGAAGGCGGTACGCCGGGGGAACGGCTGGCCGCCTCCCTTTACTGGGCCGTGCTGCTCAACTGCGGGGGCGCATCCTCTGCCGCCGCAACGCAACGTCCGCCCGCACGGGAGCTGTCCCTGTTCGTAGCGCCTGAGCCGGAACCGGAGAAGCCGCCCGAAACGGCGGATGCGCTGGCGGACGCCGGACCCTGCCTTGAGTGTTCCTCCTGCCTGCGCATTGCGGCGCACATGCACCGGGACTGCTTTTTTTTTGACGGCACGTCCGGAAGTATCAAGATTGACGAGGTGCGGGCCTTGAAAGCCATACTCGGCGAAGCGCCGCGCGAAGCGCGTTTCCGCGCGGCGCTGTTTTACGAGGCCCAGGCCATGGCCGAACCGGCCGCCAACGCCCTGCTCAAATCCCTGGAAGAACCGCGCGAGGCAAGCGTTTTCGTTCTCACCGCCCCGCAGCGCGAGCGTCTGTTGCCCACACTGGTGTCGCGCTCCTTTATCCTGACCCTGCCTTGGCCGCGCGGCGCGGACCCCGCGCAGGAAGAAGCCCTTGCCCCTTGGGAGGCGGCCCTTTGCGCCTTTGTGCAAAGCGGCAGCGGGCTTTTCGAGAAAAGCGCCGTCAGGGGCAGCCTTGATGCCCGTACGGTCCACGCCTTGGTCGATCTCTGTACCCGCGCCCTGGTCGAGGTGATCCCGGCGCGGCAAAGCGGCGCGGAAGTCCCTGAAGGAGCGGCGCGCATCTTTGCCTCCATTTCCGAAACGCGCCTCCCCATGCTGTATGAAGCTCTGGCCGAATGCCGGGAAAGCCTGGATTACGGGGTCAACCCCTCCCTCGTGCTGGAATGGCTCGCCACGCGCATTTACTTCCTGCTCCCCGGAGAACACGGCGGGGCGGGCCGGGCAAAGCGGTAACGCGCCCATGAAGTTCATATTCTCGCAGATAAATTATTTTCTTGCCCCGGAAGACAACCGGCGCAACATGCGTTTCATGCTGCGCCTGGTATTGTTCATCGGCGCTCTGGTTCTGCTTTTCAGCGTCCTTTTTCACCTCATCATGCTGTACGAGGGCCGCGGCTATTCCCTGTTCACCGGGCTGTACTGGACGCTGACGGTTATGTCCACGCTGGGTTTCGGGGACATAACCTTCCACAGCGACCTGGGCATGCTGTTCAGCGTGACGGTGCTCCTGTCCGGCGTGCTGCTTTTCATGCTGCTGCTGCCGTTTACTTTCATACGTTTTATATACGCCCCGTGGCTGGAAGCGCAAAGCAAGGCGCGGACCCCGCGCGCCCTGCCGGCGGACAGCGCCGGGCATGTGGTCATCGTAGGCTCGGACAACACGGCCCTGAGCATCGCCTCGCGTTGCCGGCGCTATGGCATTCCCTGCGTATTGCTTGAAGACGACGGCGCCAAGGCCCTGTCGTTATACAACAAAGGCTACAATGTCGTGCTGGGGGACACGGATTCCACCGCCGGCTACGCAGCGGTGCATGCGGAAAAGGCCGCTCTGGTGCTGGCCCTGCACGACGACATGAAAAACACGAACATAGCCTATACGGTGCGCGAATATGCCCCGCCGGCCCCGCTGGCGGCAAGTGTGAACCAGGATGCGTCCGCGGATATCCTGCGTCTCGCCGGCTGCGACCATGTGCTGAATTTCGCGGGTATGCTCGGCAGGGCTCTTGCCGGGCGCGTGTTCAAGGGGGGGGTGGAATCCAACATTATCGGGAGTTTTGAGGGGTTCTGCATAGCGGAAAGCCCGGCTGGCGGCGGCATGCTTGCGGGCATGCGGATCAGGGACACTGATCTGCGTTCCCGCTTCGGCCTCAACGCCGCAGGCATCTGGCAGGGCAAGCGCTACCTGCCGGCCGGGCCGGACACCGAACTGGACGAAAACTCCATCCTCCTTCTGGCGGGTACGGCGGACAGGTTGGACGAGTTCGACCGTCACGCCCGCCCGGAGCATTTCGTGGAGGATTCTCCCCCCGTCCTGATTCTGGGCGGAGGACGCGTGGGCACGGCCGTCGCCGCCGCCCTGGCGGGCCGGGGCATCGCCTGCCGGATCGTGGAACAGAGCATGACGGCCGGGCACAAGAACGACGACCGCGTCATCATCGGCAACGCCGCCGATATCGTCGTTCTGCGCAAAGCCGGGCTGGACGAAACCCGGACCGTTGTGGTGACCACCCACAACGACGACCTGAACATCTATCTGACCATTTACTGCCGCAAACTGCGCCCCGGCATAAAAATCATCAGCCGCGCCAATCTTGAGCGCAACCTGCCTTCCCTGTACAGCGCCGGTGCCGACCTGGTCATGAGTCAGGCCGGGCTGGCCGCCGACACGGTGATCAACCTGCTGACCCCCGGACGGGTATTCATGCTTACCGAGGGATTGAACATTTTCCGCATCCCCACACCGCATTCTCTGACGGGACAGACCCTCAAATCCGGCGGTATCCGGCAGAAGACGGACTGTAACGTGGTGGCGGTCAAAAACGGGGGGAGCGTGTCCGTGCCGCCCGACCCGGATACGCCTCTGGCAGCGGGGGACGAACTGATCATCATCGGCACGGCGGCCGCCGAGAAAAATTTCATGAACCTTTACGGCAAAGCCTGAATGTTACATCGGGAATAGGAAATGGTATTAGAGCATTTCAAAGTTGAAAATGCTCAGGCGGCGTAAGCGTGAAGCGCCGCCGTCCGTCCCGCAGGCGTAGGCGAAACTTGCTTTCGCCGTTAAGCGCCGGAGGAGGCGTCTCAAA
>JAISRC010000177.1 GCA_031273845.1 Desulfovibrio sp. | reverse complement strand
CGCCCCCCCCCCCGCCCCCCCCCCCCCCCCCCCCCCCCCCCCCGCCCCCCCCGCCCCCCCCCCCCCCCCTGCTCAAATTTGTTCGCCCTCACTTGGTTCGGGACGAACGGCCCCTGCTCCCTGATAGATATTTCAGCAGGTAATATTTGAAAGAGCCCAAGGGAAATCATTTTCCCCGGCGAGGTTCGGGGCGGAGCTCCGGTTAAATCGGCGTTTCCTTTAACATACTCTGCTTTCAGGTGTTTTTCCGCTGCAGGACGGCTTCCAGTTTGACGATCATTTCCTTGACGTCGATGGGTTTGCCTATGTGGTCGTCCATGCCCGCCTCCCGGCACCGTTCGATGTCCTCGCGGAACACATCGGCCGTCATGGCGACTATGGGTATGTCGGCGGCGCACGGTATGTCCAGGGCGCGAATCAGCCGGGAAGCCTCGTAGCCGTCCATTTCCGGCATATGGATATCCATGAGGATGACATCGTAGCCGTCGGGGTGGTCCTTGAACATCGTGTAGGCGCGACGACCGTCTTCCGCGCCTTCGACGACGGCGCCCTCGGCTTCCAGCATGGCGCCGGCTATCTCGCGGTTGATCGCCATATCGTCCGCCAGAAGGATGCGGACGCCCTCCAGATGCGGGCGGGCCTCACCTGATACGCCGCCTTCCGCCGCGTCCGACCCCTGCGCTTCATCGGCCTCGGTCAACTCGCCGCGCGTCGCCCTGAAGGTGAAGACGAATTTCGAGCCTTTGCCTTCCTCCGACTCCACCCAGATGTCGCCGCCCATCATTTCCACGATGCTCTTGGAGATGGCCAGCCCGAGGCCCGTACCGCCGAAGCGGCGCGATGTGCCGCTGTCGGCCTGTTCAAATGATTTGAAGAGCCTGGCCTGTTGTTCCGGGGAAACGCCTATGCCTGTGTCGCAAACTTCCGTCAGCAGGGTGCAGATGTCCTCGCTCTCATCCAGAAGGCTCACCGCCAGAGTCACCCGGCCTTTTTCCGGCGTGAATTTCACAGCGTTGCCCAGCAGATTGGTGATCACCTGGGCCAGGCGCTGGTCGTCCGAAACAAGGGAATAGGGCACGTCCGGCGCGACCTTGATTTCGAATTCCTGGTCTTTTTCCTCCACTTTGTATGAAATCACGGTTTTCACGCGCGCCAGCATGGTCTTGAAGACAAAATCGGTGTAGGAGAGTTCGAATTTTCCGGCCTCTATCTTGCTTATGTCCAGAATATCGTTGATCACCCCGAGCAGGTGCGTGGAGGCCTCGCTGATTTTTTCCAGGCAATAGTCCTTTTTGCCGAGCTCGTGCGAGCTTTGGGCGATGCTGGTCATGCCGATGATGGCGTTCATGGGCGTGCGTATCTCGTGGCTCATGCGCGACAGGAAATCGCCCTTGGCCCGGCTGGCGTATTCGGCCTGCTCTTTGGCGGCCGTCAGTTCGATTTCCAGCAGGCGGCTTTCCGTGACGTCCTTGGCGATGAGGGCGACCACGCCGCTGCCGGATTCCAGGGAAAAGGCGGAAAAGGACATGATGCGCGTGTCGCCGCCCTTGCAGGTCGCGGTAAGCTCGAATTCGAGGCTCGACCCGGCGAAAATCCGGGGAATAATATTGTCGACGAGATCGGCGGCGCTGTTCTCGTCCAGCAGGCGAGCAAGTTTATCCCGCTCCAGTTCTTCCGCGGTGAAGCCGAGGGACGCGGCTCCGCCCTTGTTGATGAACAGAAAAGCGCCGGTGCTGTCGATCAGGGATATGAACTGCGGCGAATTTTCCACAATGGCGGACATGAGCACCAGTTGTTCCTCCGCGGCTTTGCCGCGCATGAGGTCGGTGATGTTCGCGACATGCTGGAAGTATACGTCGTGTTTGTCCGCCCATTTGACGCGCCCGGCCGTATTCCTGTAAATTTGCCCGGTTTCGGGATTGCTCACCTCCCAGACGACGGCTCCGGACGCGCCGTCCACAGGCCTGCGTATGGGGCAGGATGATTTCGGGCCGGAGAAATATTCGTCCAGGGTCTGCCAGTCCGGTTTGCCGTGTCCGCCCGCGCCCTGCGCGAAAATCCCCTTTATTTTATCGTTGGCGAAAAGGATTTCATCCGTGCCCGGATCGTACACATAAATGTAGTCGTCCAGGCCGTTCATGACCCCGTTCATCAAATCCAGGGCGGTATCGCTGAGATTGAGGCGGTGGATCATGTCGTTGATGGAGGCGCAGATACTTGCGAACTCAGGGCAGTCGTCCAGGTAGCGTTCCGGGCGTATGCTTTCGCCGGGAGCAAGGAACGAAATGTCCTCGTCCATTTTTTCCAGGGGTCGGACGATGAAGCGATCCGCGATCAGAAACACGCCGAGGGCAAAGAGGATTACGGCCAGAGCCAGGGCGGCCAGGGTGCCGCCGAGGATAGAGCGGCCTTCCATATAGATGTCCCGTTTTTCGCTCATGCGCAGGATGACGTCGTTCCCGAAAATATCCTTGAAAGTCATGTCGGCGACGAGGGTGTCGCCGGTGACCCGGTAGACGGTTTCCGCGTTGCCGGGCTGTTCGGATGCGGGGCGTTCCGACACGGAGAAGGCAGCCGCGTTGTGGCGGGTGGCCGTGACCAGATAGTCGTTGTTCAGTTCCACGCCGAGGATCGCTGTTCCGTTCGCCTTGCCGCCGCCGGGCACGCGGACGGGCGCGACGGCAACGGCATAGGCCGCGCCGTTTAAGAACATGACACCCGCGCGCACGCGCTCCGTCAGAGGCAGTTCTTCCGCGGCTTCCGGGTCGGCGTTGTATGCGGCAACGACTTCCGCGGCCACGGCGCGTAAGGGCCCGTCAAAGTCTCCGGGCGCGGGCACGCTCTCGTCCTTGACGAGGTCGTAAAAGTCCGCATATATATTGAGCCCGGCGGCATTCTTGATGATCATGACATTCGCGTTGTGGCCGTGGGCAGGCGATCCTTTGGGCCAGTTCTCGGTTATGAAATCGGGGTGTTCCCCGTTGATGAAGCGCACGGGGGCTTCCCAGGCGCCTAGATCGTCGCAGGCCAAGGCAAGCCTGTGCACGGTGTCCTCAAAATTCCCGCGCACGGCATCTACGATATTTTCCGTGTAGCTGTTCTCGGCCTTGGTCAGTACGGCGGGCAGGGCGTGAAAAAAGACGGCGGCCAAAAAAATCATGAAAAGCGCCGCCATAAGCGATGTCAACAACAAAACCCTGAAACGCAGGGAGCGAGAGCGGATGTTTTCCGGCATTGATCTTTATCCGGCTGCAGAAGCCGTTCTTTCAGGTTTGCGCGAAACGCGTCCGGCGGAAAAGTCTCGGCCGGAGCTGGATATCCGATACAGTATCGTGCAACATATCAGGTAAATGTGAAATTTGCAAATATCACGCCCTGCAGTGAAAAGCTCCGGCCCTCTCCCTGCGGAACGGGAAAGGACGGAAACGACGGTACTTATCCGCAACAGCAAGCACTCTAAGCCGAAAACATTTTTGCGCCGCCGATGGCGGCGTGAGTGGGCTGCAAAGCGAACAACAAGAGGTGAAACTGGCTCATGGCGGCAATTGAAGGCATAGCGGGAACGGCGGCCGTTGTTCTGGTATTCGGCGGCCTTATCCTTTTTCACGAGTTGGGGCATTTTATCGCGGCACGGGCTCTCGGTCTCGGGGTCAAAACCTTTTCTCTGGGTTTCGGCCCGGTTCTGTTTTCCTTTGTGCGCGGCAAAACGGTATGGCAGCTTGCCGCGCTCCCCCTCGGGGGCTTTGTTTCCCTGGTCGGGGAAACGGATTCGGCCGAAATTCCCGAAGCTTTCAGCGAAAGGGAGAGTTTTGCCCTGCGTCCGGCCAGGGAGCGTTTCCTGGTCATCGCGGCCGGACCCCTTTTCAATCTGATTCTGGCCTGGCTGATCTGCTGGGGGCTTATTTACGTCAGCGGACGCAATTTCGTGCCGCCGGTGGTCGGGGGCATTATGGAAGAAGGCGCGGCCGCGGCGTCGCCTCTGCGGGTCGGCGACCGCATTGTGAGCATCGACGGCAGGGAAGTGCGCCGCTGGCTGGACATCGCCCCTCTGGTCCGGCAGGCCGGCGAACGGGAACTCGTGGTGACGGCGCAACGCCCGGACGGCAGTTCGCTGCTTTTTTCCCTGACCCCCCGCCCTCTGCCTTCCGCCGGGACGGACGGGGAAGGCGCGCGCCCGCTCGGTCTGGGCATCCGCTCGACGGGTGAAACGGAGTACGAGCGGGTCACCTTCCTGCAATCCCTGCCGGCGGGTCTGGCCGAGGCCGGCGGCATGGTGGCCTACACCTGGAATTCCTTGCTGGACATAATTTCGCGCCGGGTGGCTTTTGACAATGTGGGCGGGCCCATACTGATCGCCCAGGCCATTTACAAGCAGGCGGACCGCGGCGCGGCGGACGTGCTGATGCTGGCCGCGCTGATCAGCGTGAACCTCGGCATCCTGAATCTTTTGCCCATACCGATACTGGACGGCGGGCAACTGCTTTTCCTGTCCGCCGAAATGGTCACGCGGCGCAGGGTGCCCGAGCATGTACGGGAAAAGGCCATGCTGGCCGGCCTAGCACTGCTCATCGCCCTGGTGGGGGCAGCCACCTTCAACGATCTCACGCGCTGACGCGCGCGGGAAACTCCCTTGTCCGCGCCTGCGCCCTTCCTTGTCCTGAATACGGCGGAAGGGCTTTTGCAGGCGGCCTTCGCCGGGATGCGGGACGGCGTACCGCGGCTTGAGGCGTGGGCCGAGCGCAAGGCCGAGTCGCGCGGCGCGGAACTGCTTGTTCCCCTCATCCGGGAAACGGCGGCAAAGGCGCATATTACCCCGTCCGCCCTGCGGGGCATAGCCGCCGTTCGCGGACCGGGAAGCTTCACCGGGTTGCGTCTGGCCCCGGCCACGGCTGCCGGTCTGGCGCGGGCTTCAGGCGCGCTCATGGCCGGCCTGGATTACCTGCCCCTGCTCGCCTTGAGCGCGTTGTTGCGCGGCGCGCCGGCCGAAGCTCCCCGCGTGCCGCGCAGGATTTGGGTTCTCGTCCATGCCCGAAAAAAGCTGCTCTACGCACAGGCCTTTGACGTAAAGGAAAGGGCAACGGCAAAGGAAAACGTAGCGGCCTGCCTTGCGTTGCCGGACGGAGGCATCCGGTTGCTTGCGCCGGAGGAGGCCGCAACCCTGATCGGCGCGGACGCGCAAGGGCCGCGCCCGGAATTGACAGGCAGCGGAATTCGCAACAACCTTGCGGCCTTTGCCTCTCTCATTGACACTCTCTGCGGCCCCGGCCGTGCCGCCCCGGCCCTGCTGCTGCCCCCGGAATACGACAATCCCGCGCCCGAAGCGTTGCTGCTCGCCGCGGCTTCCGCGCAGTGGTCGCGGGAAGATGTTGTTCCCTGGTATTTCCGCCCCCCGGATGCCGAAGAAAATCTGGCGGCAAGCGCCCGCGCCCTAGGTCTGGACCCGGAAGCCGCAAGGGCGCGTCTGGCCCGATTGCGCGACCCTCTCCCGCAGGACTGAAGGCGCGCGGCGGCGCTTCGCGCTTACGCCGCCCGTGCATTTTCATTTTTGAAATGCTCCGGACGACATCAGGAATTTTTTATCGCCGGCTTCATGCGCCGGTCCTGTTTCGCGGGCCTCATGCGCCGGCCCTGTGTCGCCGGCACATAGTTATGGACGCTGCATTTAATTATTGTTATGGGTCGGGAAAGAGTATTTTCCGCGTTTCAAAACTGAATCAATATTGTTTCAAGGAGAAGCAGAGATGAGAAAAATGCGCCTTTTGTGTATTGTCGCGCTTCTGAGCATCGCGCTTTGCGCCCCGGCTTTCGCGGCCCGGCCCGAAGTCAGGCGCGGCGAATACTTCATCACCGTGCTCACCGGCCCGACGAGCGGCATATACTTCCCCATAGGCGGAGCCTTTTCCACCTTCCTGGGCAGCATCGGCTACCGGACATCTGCAACGGCTACAGGCGCAACGGCGGAAAACATCAACGCCCTGCTGACCGACCAGGGTGAGCTGGCTATCGCCATGGCCGACTCCGTCATCCAGGCGGTCGATGCTTTCGGCGCATATGCGGGCAAAACGCCCGCGAAAAACCTGCGCGCCATGATGGGACTCTGGCCCAACTTCTGTCAAATCGTGACCACCGCCGATTCCGGCATCAAGACCTTTGCCGACCTCAAGGGCAAGCGGATCGGGGTGGGCGCGCCGAACTCGGGCGTGGAACTCAACGCCCGCATGATGTTCGAGGCCCACGGCATGAGCTACAGCGACTGCCGGGTGGACTACCTCAACTACGGCGAGGCCATAGACCAGATGAAAAACGGTCTCTGCGACGCGGCTTTTGTGACCTCCGGCCTCGGCAACGCCACCATACGGGAACTGAGCACGACCAAGAAAATCGCCTTTGTGCCGGTGGAAGGCGAAGCCCTGGACCGGCTCATCTCCAAGTATCCCTTCTACATCAAGGCTACCATACCGGCCGCCGTCTACGGGGCCGCGACGGACACCACCACCGCGGCGGTCATGAACATCATGCTTGTGGACATTAAACTGCCGGACGACGTGGTTTACGACCTGCTGGACAACATTTATTCCCCCAAAGGGCTGGAAGCGATTCAGGCCGCGCATGCCACGGCCAAGGTGAATATCAAGCCGGAAACGGCCCTGCGCGGCATAACGGGCACCTCTGTTCCCCTGCATGACGGGGCGGTGAAGTATTATAAAGACAAGGGACAGCTCAAGTAGGCGTCCGGCCCGCATCGCCCGTCCGGCGGCGCGGGCCGCGCTTGCGCTGCTTCTCCTGCTTGCAGCCGGACTTCTGTCCGCTGAGCCCTCCGCGCGCGCGGCCGACGGCTTCCTGTTGCGCATCTATGACCGGCAAAGCGGGATGCTCTATGCCGAGGTTCCGGCCCGTGTGAACAGCGTCCTCTTTTTCGGCTGGATGCATTCCCAGGAACAGATTCCCTGGAATGAATACTACCATGTGGACGAAAAAGGTCGTCTCATGCTTGATGCCGTTACTTTTCCGGCCTTCGGCGCGGGTATTCCCGAGGATGCCGGCCGCGTCTGCTATGTGCGGGACGGGCTGATCCACATGGAGGGAATCGGCCGGCTCTTCGACGAGTTGGACTGGCTCAATTCACACACGGCAACGCGCGATATCCGACTCGACGACAGGCTTGTCGCCGCCGGCGCGGATCTTCCCCGGCATACCCGGATGCGTCTGGTCATAGAGAAAGGAGAAGAGGATGGAAAAGGCCGGAAGAGATAGCCGCGATCCGTCGCAGACTGTTCCGGACGAGGAAATTTTCGACGAGGCCGTCGAGGGGGCCGTGCACGGCCGCCTCAGTGAAGATCAACAACATCTTCTGGAAGAGCTGGACAGGGAAGCGTACGTCCGCAAGCCGGCAAATCCCGTCTTCGCAAAAGTCTTTACCGTTCTCTGCATAGCGGTGAGCCTGTATCACTTCGTCACCGCTTTCATCGGCACCCCCGTGGTTCTGGAACATCGATCGCTGCATGTGGCCATGATGCTGGTTCTCGGCTTCCTCATGTATCCCTTCAGCCGCAAGAGCGACCGTGGGGGACCCTCCCTGTGCGACTGGGGTCTGGCCGCCGCGGCGGCGGCCGTGCCGGTCTATATCTGTGTCGATTACCTCGGCGTTGTGGAGCGGGCGGGCAACCCGGACCAAGCCGACCTGATCGTCGCCACGCTTCTGGTGCTGCTGGTGCTGGAAGCCTCGCGCCGTTCGGCCGGCATCGCCCTGCCCCTGCTTAGTCTGATTTTTATCGCATACGGACTTTTCGGGCGCGGCCTGCCCGGCATTTTCGGGCACCGCGGCTATACCTGGATGCAGCTTTCAAACCATTTCTTCGCCAACACCGAGGGCATTTACGGCACATCCGTCAGCGTGGCCGCAAGCTACATCTTTCTTTTCATCCTTTTCGGCGCGGTCATGAGCAAGTCCGGCATGGGTATTTTTTTCAACGACATGGCCATGGCCCTGGCGGGACACAGCAAGGGAGGGCCGGCCAAAGTGGCTGTGCTGGCCTCCGGACTGCTCGGCTCCATCAACGGGTCGGCCGTGGCCAATGTGGTGACCACCGGGGCCTTTACCATCCCTCTGATGAAGAAGACGGGCTATTCCAGAGATTTCGCGGGCGCTGTGGAGGCGACGGCTTCGGTCGGCGGGCAGCTTCTGCCCCCGGTCATGGGCGCGGCGGCTTTCATTATGGCCGAAATCCTGAACATGCCCTATTCACTGATCATCGTGCATGCCGCCGTTCCGGCTTTGCTCTATTATCTGGGCATCATCATCCAGGTGCAGCTCCGCGCCGGACGTCTGGGTCTGAGCGGTCTGCCCCGCGAACGCCTGCCCCGGACGGAGGCCGTATTCCGGGAACGCGGCCACCTGCTCATCCCCATAGGCATACTGCTCTATCTGCTGCTCTTTTCCGGGGTCACGGTCATCTATGCCGCCGTCATCACCATTGTGGCCACCGTGGTCGTCGCCTGCCTGCGGAAAAACACGCGCATGAGCCTGCGGGATATTCTGGACGCCTTTGCCGACGGTGCGCGCCAGACGGTGTCGGTGGCCCTGGCCTGCGCCTGTGTGGGCATCATCATAGGCGTGGCCTCGAAGACCGGTTTCGGCCTGACCATGGCCAATACCATCATCGCCATGGGCAGCCACAGCCTGCTGTTCACCCTGATTTTCACCATGATCACCTGCATGATTCTAGGCATGGGGGTGCCGTCCATACCCGCGTATATCATCACCGCCACCATAGCCGCTCCGGCCCTGACCAAGCTGGGCATAGCGCCCTTGTCCGCGCATATGTTTTCCTTTTATTACGCCATGTTTGCGAACCTGACGCCTCCCGTCGCCCTGGCGGCTTTTGCCGCCGCCGGCATCTCCGGCGGGAACCCTGTGAGAACGGGCGTTGCTGCGGTCAAGCTGGCCCTCGCCGGTTTTATCGTGCCCTATATGTTCATTTATTCCCCACAGTTACTGCTGATCGACACTACCTTGTGGGAAGGCCTGCGCGTCACCGCCGGCGCCTGTCTGGGTGTTTTCCTGATCGGGGCGGCGGTCGAGGGCTATCTGTTCACCGGGATACATCCCGTGTTGCGCGTGCTTACCTTTGCCGGGGCGCTCTGCCTGATTGACGGCGGGTTGGGCACGGATGCTGCCGGGCTGGCCGTGCTTATCCTGTTGCTGCTTGCTCAACGTTTTTCCGCCCGGAGGCGGCTTGCCGGGGCCGGCGGATGAACGACGATGTGATACTTTTGCCGGGGAGGGATTGATGTTCGTGCTCAAGGTTTTGTTGTACGCGGCGGCCGCGCTGATTCTGAGCACGGCCTGCACGGGCACCCTGCTTTTCCGCTATGAAGCGGCGAACGCCGCTCCTTCCCGCATTCCCCCGCCGCGCGGGGGGGCCGTGAGCTGCATTTTGCAGTTTTTGCGCACGCTGCCGGAATACGCACTCTGCCTCGGCCTGCTCCCTTTCGGCCCGCTCATACGCCGGTTCTGCGAAAGAAAGCTCCCTCCCGGCGCGGAAGAGAAAGGCCGCGGACTTCCTCCTCTGGTCTTTGTTCACGGCATTTACAACAACGCCTCATGCTGGCTGTATCTGGCCCATGTCCTGAGAAACAGAGGCTTCCGCGTCCGCTTTTTCACCTATTCCTCATCGGAAACCCTTGAGACGGTCGCGGCGGATCTGGACGCTTTTCTGAGGCGGCGGAAGCTTCCGGGTGAAAAGCCTCCCCTACTTGTAGCGCACAGCATGGGCGGGCTGGTCGCCCGGCTTTTTCTGCTCGGTGAGCCGACCGGGGCCTGCGGGCTGATCACCTTGGGCACGCCCCACGCGGGCAGCAAAAGCGCCGCCTTGCTCGCCGGAACGCAGGCGCGCAGTCTGACGCCGGGTTCCGAAATCCTGCAGCGTCTGGCCCGGTCGGGTCCGCCGGAAATACCCTGCGTGTCCCTGGCGGCGACGCTGGATCAGGCGGTGCTCCCGCCGGCATCCCTGGAACCGCCGGAAGGCTGGCGTCTGCGCATCATCGGAAGCGCCGCCGGGCATTACAGCATGCTTTTTTGCCCCGCAACAGCCGCCGATCTGCTGCAGGAAGCGGACAGGATCGCGGCGCCGGATGCCGGGGACAGGCCGGCGTAAAGCAGATCAACGTTGAAAAAGGAGGGTGTTGGCCTGCGAATGTTGTTGTCGCACGAAGTCATTGAGAGACAATGAATTGCAGATGCTGAAACATCCTTTTGGTCAACACCATCTGAAAAAGTATGCCTGCTCTGCAGGGAGTTGCCTGCAAAGCCCTGCAGCTATCTCAAGCGTAAACTGTTATAAAGGCGGCCGCCGGGATGGGCGGAGGCGCTCCGCGCATACGCCGCCTGCGTATTTTCAATTTTGAAGGGCGCGAATGCCGGACGCAGCATCTCCTGTACGGCGCTCCGCGTCAGAATCCGCTGATTGCTGCTGCCCCTGTGCTCCAGTTCCAGATTGCGGAGCTCGCGCACATACGGGCCGTCTATGAGGATATCAACCGTTTCCAGAAGCCGGCGGACAGCCCTGTCCTCTTTCCGGGCAAGGCTTTCGCAAAGGTAGCCGGTATAGACGACAAGGTTTTTCCCCGCCTTTTTTACTTTTTCCGCCAAAGCGCATGACGCTTCCGCCTGGAAAAAAGGTTCTCCTCCGGAAAGCGTCATGCCGGACAAAAGCGGATTTTCCATGAACTGCGCGAAGATGCGCTCCGTATCGTCGCCGTAGCCCCCGTCGGGGTCGTGCGTGCCGGGATTATGGCAGCCCGCGCAACGGTGCGGGCAACCCTGCATGAAAACCGTGAAGCGCAGCCCCGGCCCGTCAACTATGGACTCTTCGACAATGCCGTTGAGGCGGATCTCATGTCCCATGCTTCACTCTGTCTCTTTCCTCGGCCCTCTTGGCGTTGTTGAAGCGGTCAAGCGTGCCGACAAGATAACCCGTTATTCTGCGGGTGCGCTCAAAAGCGACATTTTCCCCGACCGTCTTGTGAACATCTTTGACTTCAGTCCGTTTTTGCGTATCCAGCAACATTGATTGCTCCTTTAAGCAATTTGATTTTGAGACGCCTCCTCCGGCGCTTAACGGCGAAACACGATTTCGCCTACGCCGCCTGAGCATTTTCAACTTTGAAAATGCTCTGAAGTTTTTTCCGATTGCGCTGCGCTTGCTTTTACACGCAATCAGCGGACGGGAACGTCGGGATAAATTTTTCGCAAGGCATCAAGGACTTCGACGTTGACGCCTTCGCCTTCCTTTCTTCCGCAACGCGGGCAGACATCGTTGATGACGCCGACATAGCCGCAGACAGGGTCGCGGTCCAGGGGATGGTTGACGGAACCGTAGCCTATCCCCTGCTCGTGCATATAACGGATGACGGATTCAAAGGCCTGGGTGTTCTTGCTTGTGTCCCCGTCCAGTTCAACATAGGTGATGTGGCCGGCATTGGTCAGGGCATGGTAGGGGGCTTCCAGTTGAATTTTGCGGAAGGCCTTGACGGGAAAGTAAACAGGCACATGAAAGGAATTGGTATAATACTCCCTGTCCGTCACGCCGGGCAACTCGCCGTATTTCTTTCTGTCAAGGGTCACGAAGCGTCCGCTGAGACCTTCGGCGGGGGTGGCGATCAGGGTAAAGTTCAGTCCTGTTTTCAGCGATTCCGCATCCGCCCGCTTGCGCATGTGGCCGATAATCTGCAAACCCAATTCCTGGGCGCGGGCATCTTCGCCGTGATGTTTTCCGATCAGCGCCTTCAGCGCTTCCGCCAGACCGATAAAGCCGATGGTCAGGGTGCCGTGCCGGATGACCTCGTCAATGCGGTCGTCCGGCCCGAGTTTTTCGGAGTCCAGCCAAATCCCCTGGCCCATGAGGAAGGGGTAATTGCGGACTTTTTTCGCGCCCTGTATTTTGAACCTGTGCAGAAGCTGGCGAAAAACGAGGTCAATCCTGTCATCCAGCAGGGAGAAAAATTTGTCCGTGCTTCCTCCGGCCTCAATGCCCAGACGGGGAAGATTGACCGAGGTGAAACTGAGATTGCCGCGCCCGCATGTGACTTCGCGGGACTTGTCGTGCATGTTGCCGAGGACGCGGGTTCTGCAGCCCATATAGGCGACTTCGCTGTTGTAATCGCCCGGCTTGTAGTAGGGCAGATTGAAGGGCGCATCCAGAAAGCTGAAATTGGGGAAAAGACGTTTGGCGGAAGTCTTCAGGGCCGACAGGAAGAGGTCGTAGTTCGGGTCGCCGGGGTTGAAATTGACCCCTGCCTTGACTTTGAATATCTGCACCGGGAAGATGGGGGTTTCCCCGTTGCCGAGACCGGCCTGTGTCGTCCTGAGCAGGTTGTCGATGACCATGCGCCCTTCGGGAGAGCTGTCCGTCCCGTAATTTATCGAACTGAAGGGCACCTGCGCTCCGGCCCGCGAATTCATGGTGTTCAGGTTGTGGATGAATGCCTCCATGGCCTGGTATGTCCGCCTGTCCGTCACCGCTGGCGCCTCGGACGAGGCATAGGCATGGGCTTCCCGGAGCAGGTCGCCCCATTCGGAACCGCGCCCGGAAGCGTGTTCGGGCTCAGGGAAAAGCTCCGGCGCTTCCGTCATGCCCATACGTAGTTCCACGCCCGCGAAAGCCCGTGCCGGGAGCGAAACGGCCGGAGTCCGCCCCCGGCCCATGCTCCCCGCAATGCGCAGAAAGGCGCGGAACGCTTTCTCGTATTCCTGCCTGTAGGTTTTGGTCACGCCCTGGGCCATGGCGAAATCGAAATTGGGCAGACTCTGCCCGCCGTGCATTTCATTCTGGTTGGCCTGAATCGCAATGCAGGCAAGCGCCGAGTAGCTTTCAACGGAGTTGGGTTCCCGCAGATAGCCGTGACCGGTGGAAAAGCCGTTTTTAAAAAGCGGCAGCAGGTCGATCTGGCAGCAGGTCTCCGTGAGCATGTAAAAATCTTTGTCGTGAATATGGATGTCGCCGCTGATGTGCGCCGCCGAGGCGTCTTTGGGGAGGATGTAGTTGTCGATGAAAAATTTCGACCCTTCCGAACCGTACCTGAGCATGGTGCCCATCGCCGTATCGCCGTCGATATTGGCGTTTTCCCGCTTGATATCCTCTTCGAGAGCGGGCGACCAAGTCAGTTTTTTGTAAATATCCATCAGATATGACTCGGCATTGCGTATCTTTGTGTGCTCGGCCCGATAGAGAATGTAGGCCTTCGCGGTCTTCGCATAGCCGTAGCGGATCAGGGCTTCTTCAACAACATCCTGTATTTCTTCGACATGGCGCAATTTCCCCGCTTCCAGAGTCCTGCAGATTTTCTCCGTTACAAAGAGCAGGTCCGTGGAGGTCATTTCCTCTTCACCCACAGCTTTATTGGCCTTGTTGACGGCATTGAGAATTTTTGAGGAGTCGAAGGGAGCCGGCGTCCCGTCTCTTTTGATGATCGTTTCCAAGATACGCTCCTCACAGGCAGCGGCGGTCAGGCAAAAAAAACTCATTCCCGGCGGGAACGAAGAGGAAACGCACAAGCGCCGGAGGAGGCGTCTCAAAATCAAATTGCCTTAAGCCCTTGGGCGCTTTTTTAAAGAATATCTAAAGACCGGCGGGCTG
This sequence comes from Desulfovibrio sp., assembly GCA_031273845.1. GTDB lineage: Bacteria > Desulfobacterota > Desulfovibrionia > Desulfovibrionales > Desulfovibrionaceae > Frigididesulfovibrio. The sequence continues at coordinate 2,967 of JAISRC010000177.1, read as the reverse complement.
TCAAACTTTTTATCTCTCCGGGACGATTGATAATTGATATAACTATCGTGAATAAAAGATATTTTTTGTCGATGTTGCCGAGTATTTCAGCTTTGCAGCGCGCCGTGCCCGATATCCGCCAGGGCAAGCATCAGGGCGGAAAGCGCCGCGGCAACATCCGCCGTCTCAACGCTTTCATCGGGGTGATGGCTGACGCCGCCCCGGCAGCGCACGAAGATCATGCCGACAGGACACAAAGCGGCAAGCGCGAGGGCGTCATGCCCGGCGTTGCTTGAAAGCACAAAATTCTTTTTCTGAACCCGCCGTATGCTTTTGCCCAGAACAGAGCGCAGGCGGGCGTCGGTGGGCGTGTTCCGCACGCGGTAAAACTGCTCATGGGTAAAGGAGAGAGCGCGCCGGCCGGCAACGGACGCTCCCGCGCGCAGTATTTCTTCATACAGACAATCAAGCGCGGCTTCATCAGGCCCGCGGAGGTCAAGACGCATTCTTGCCAGACCCGGAATCACATTGACGACATTCGGTCCGCACTGAATGAAGCCCACGGTTGCGAGGCAACCGGAGGCATCGGCTTCCGCCGCGCGTTCCACGGCGCTGATCCATTCCGCAGCCCCGGCGAGGGCATCCTTGCGCCCGCCCATGGGTACAATGCCCGCATGCCCGGACTGCCCGTAAAAGCAGCATTCAACCCTGCGCGCGCCGTTTACGGCGGAGACAACGCCGAGCGGAACCCGCGCCTTTTCAAGCAGCACGCCCTGTTCAATGTGCAGTTCCAGGTACGCGGCGATTTCGGCGGGGGAACGCCCGGCCCCGCGCGCCTCGGCCGGATTGAGACCGAACTCCGCAAGGGCATCCCGCAGGGGAACACCCGACTCATCCCTGCAGGCAAGCCACGCATCATCCCAAGTGCCGGCTACCGCCCGGCTGCACGTCAGGGTAACGCCGAACCGCACTCCCTCCTCATCGCCGAAGCCTATCGTTTCAAGGGCCAGAGGCAGGCGGAGCTTGTCGCGGTGCAGCCGGGCCGTGATTTCAACAGCCGCCAGTACGCCGAGCGCGCCGTCAAAGATCCCGGCGTCCCGTACCGTGTCAAGATGGGAACCCAGCAGGACGGCGCTCATGCCCGGTTCGGCGCCCTCATAGCGTCCGCAGATATTGCCGACGGCATCCTGCCGGACCCGCATGCCCGCTTCCCGCATCCACCGTCCGACAAGCGCATTGGCCCGCTTGTGTTCCGGTGTCAGATAACAACGACAGAGCCCGCCCTCATCCTCGCTGAGGCGGGCCAGTTCCCGGCATCGCGCAAGAACGGATGCAGCCATGTCCGCAGCCTCGCGCGGGCTGAGGGGCGGTATTGCCGCGCCGCGCGTCCCCCCGTCAGACATAACAATCCCAGGCCGCCTGCGGCGCCGCGCCCTGCGGCGTTCTGTGCCCGAAGCGGTGCAGCACTGCCTCAAGGGCGACAAGGGTCGTGAGCACGCAATCCTTGCGGGCATTGTACCCCATGACCCCGATGCGCCAGACCTTTCCGCGCAGCGGACCGAAGGATGTGCCGATTTCAATGCCGAAATCGTCAAGCAAGGTCCGGCGAACCTGTTCGCCGTCAATGCCGGCGGGAATATGCACGGCGACGACATTGTTCATGCGTCGGGTCTGGTCGCCGAACAAGGCAAGTCCCATGGCCGAAAGCCCGGCGGCCATGGCCCTGCCGTTTATTTCGTGGCGATGGATGCGCGCATCCAGGCCTTCTTCCAGAACAAGGCGGGCGGCCTCCAGGGCGGCATAGAGCATGGTCGTGGACTCGGTATGGTGATTCAGCCGTTCCGGCCCCCAATAGTCCATGATCATGCCGAGATCAAAATAGTTGGAATGGATATGTTCTTCCGCGCCGGCAACGTGTTTGTCGGTGCGGATGCCGGCCTCCACATGCTTTCTGCGCCCGACTGCCTGAAGCAGCTTTTCGCTGAGCGTCACAGGCGCGCTGCCCGGAGGTCCGCCGAGGCATTTCTGCAGACCGGCGGACACGGCGTCAAGCCCCCGGGCGTCCGCTTCCAGGGGATTGCCGCCCAGAGAGGCGGTGGCGTCCGTGTAAAACAGCACATTGCGCCGCGCGCAGATTGCGCCGAGATCCTCCAGAGGTTGCAGCATCGTGGTGGATGTGTCTCCGTGCACGGTGAGCAAAAGGCGCGGTTTCACTTTCTTTACGGCATCCTCAATCTGATCCGCCGTGAAAACGGTTCCCCATTCCGCAGTGACGGTATGCACCTCCGCGCCGCATCTCCCGGCAATCTCACAGAGCAGAAGCCCGAAACGTCCGCATACCGGCACAAGCACCCTGTCCCCCGGCCTGACGCCGGAGACGATGACGGCTTCGATTCCGGATCGGGCAGTGCCGTCGACGAGCAACGTACAACGGTTGGACGTTTTGAAAATTTGCCGGTACATGTCCATGGCCTGATTCATATAGTCCGTCATGACCGGGTCAAACTGGCCGATCATCTGGTTGGCCGCGGCATGCAATACGGCCGGGTCAACATTGACGGGACCCGGTCCCATGAGCAGACGGCAGGGCGGGGTTCGGGCGGCGAGAGATACGGGGAGTTTGTACGGCATAAAAAATCCTTTCGGCCGATGTGCGCTCAGGCGGACGTTCTTTCCATGCGTGTGAAAACCGTCACGTTGTCGGACCGGCAAAGAGTTTTGAGAGTGTCGGGCAAAGAGGGCTTCAGCATCTGAAATTCATTGTTTCTGGTGATTGCGATACCCCAACCAAATCCGAAAAGGCAAAGAGGGCTTCAGCATCTGAAATTCATTGTTTCTCCATGATTTCCTGCGATAATCACATTCGCGGGTTAGAGCATTTTACGCTTGAGATTGTCGCTTGTGGCGGGCAAAACCCACCTGCTCCAATCTCGCTACGCGGGTTTGCAGGCAAACCCGCGTAGGTCGGTTTATACAATTTCAAAGTCA
>JAISRC010000173.1 GCA_031273845.1 Desulfovibrio sp. | reverse complement strand
TTTCGCCAGGATGTTTGTGGGTATTTAGGGAAATAGCTTTAACTAATTGTATTTATGATGTATTTATATTCCATGAAACACCAGTTTGGATTTTTCGATAAAATCCATCTGGTTTATGGCCGGCTCGAAAAAGTGATTTTTAGAGGTTCCCTTAAGGAATGCAGGGCCGTTCGTCTTGAACAAAGTAAGGGCGAACAAAATCTTTTCAACGCGCTTCGGCCGGGTGTCCGCCGTCAGCGCGCTCCCTTGGGAAACAGCACAACCCCGATGGTTTTGAGAATAATTTTGGCTTCAAGCAAAGGAGACATATTTTTTATATAAAAAAGATCATATTCGAGCTTGAGCCGCGAATCCTCGACAGAAGCGCCGTAAGGACAGCATACTTGCGCCCAGCCGGTTATGCCGGGTTTCACGCTGTGCCGCACATCGTAATACGGGATGACGGCGCTCAGTTCGCGCACGAATTCCATGCGCTCCGGACGCGGGCCTATGAGGCTCATTTCGCCTTTGAGCACATTGACAAGTTGCGGCAACTCATCAATGCGGGTTTTGCGTAGAAAGCGCCCGACACGCGTTATGCGCGGGTCGTTTTTCCCGGCCCACACGGCCCCGTCCTTTTCCGCATCCAAACGCATGGAGCGGATTTTATAGACGGTAAATTCCTTGCCGTACAAACCGACGCGCTTCTGCCTGTACAGCGCGGGACCGGGCGACTCAAAGCGCACTACCGACGCCGCCGCGAGCAGGACGGGAAAGGCGGCGACAAGCAACGCCAGGGAACAACAGATGTCCGAAGCGCGCTTGAGCCTGCGCATGGCGGCGTTGACGTTGAGATTGAAACCGTCTTCCAGCAGGAGTCGGTCGTCCCTGATGAGATCCACGGGTACGCGCGCGGCCAAACGCTCATACAGCCCGCGTATGTCCACGACGTTCAGGCCCTTCAGCTTGGCGTTGAACAGGCCGTGAGCCGTATTCCTGTCCGGGAAAACGGAATCCAAAATGATGATCCTGCCGGGGGAAAAACGCTCAATGACCCTGAAGACGTCTTCCGCCGCGCCCAGACACGCGCCGGCCGGGGTCTCGCCCTCCTCGCCGCCCACATAACCCAGTATCTCCGTCGCAGGTTCGTATTCCTCAAGAAGGCTCCGGGCACGTTGCGCCCCGGAAGAGCCGAAAAAAACAACTTTGCTGCTTTCCGCGCCCCCGCGTTTGTGCAGAAGAAAATACGCCCGCCTCCAAGCCAGGGAAAGCGCCAGATTCACCGCCATCTGCACCACGAACATCATGCGGGGAAAACGCCAGTGCTCAAAAGTATAAAAGACGAAACCCGCGGCCACGATGCCGACTACAACCGCCACAAGCACACGCACGCAACTGTCGCGGAAGTCTTCCCGCCCCACATTGTAGCAGTCCATCATATAGAAGGACAAAAGGAAAATGATCACCGTAAAGGTGGATGCCCCGGTATAATCCGCGAAAATCTCCAGATAGGGGGGGAGCATCAGGCGAGAGCTCACGGCCAGAGCAACGAGTATGCAGATCAGGTCCACAAAACGGAAAATAATGCGGGTTGAACTTGTCATCCTAGTGCTCCGATTGCGTCAAGCAGGCAGTCGGCAACGGCGCAGGCGTCGTATTCCTTTTCCATAAACCCGCGCCCCTGCAGACCCATGCGCTCCGCAAGCGCCGGATCCGTTATCAGGCGCTGCACGGCTTCGGCAAGGGCATGTACGTTCTTCGGCTGGACAAGGAACCCGGTAAGCCCGTCCACAACCACCTCGCGCGAACCCGGCGCATCGGCGGCGATAACCGCCCTGCCGACAGCCGAAGCTTCCATCAGCGATACAGGAACGCCCTCGCGATAGGACGGCAGGACAACAGCCCGCGCCTGTTCAAGCCAGGGTCTCACGTCCGGCTGTTCTCCCAGGTATTCGATATCCCCTGCATCCCGCGCCGCGAGGACTTCTTCCAGAGGAACTCCGCCCGGTCCCGGCTCGGCCGGGCCGATTACCCGGAAGAGCGCCTCCGGGTGCGTTACGCGCGTCATGCGGGCCGCGCCCATGAATTCGCGCAGGCCTTTGGCCGCAATCAACCTGCCGACGAAGAGAAACACAGGCGGCCCGGCATACGGAGGACGGAGGGCGAAACGCCCGGTATCAACGCCCGTTCCCTTGCACATCAGGACGTCAAGGGAGGAAGGCAGGATGCCGAGTTTTTCAAACAGCGCCCTGTCATCGCCGTTTTGAAAAAATACCCTGCCGGCAACCGTGAAGGCACAGCGATACAGCAGGCGCGCCAGTTGCATAAGCAGGCATTTGACGGGCGAATCCGCTTCAAACATGTAGCCGAGGCCGGTAATCATGAAACTGCGCCGGCTCTTGCGCGGAAAACCGGCCAGAGCGGAAGCGAAGGCACCGTAAATAACCGGCTTTATGGCACAGGCGAAAAGTACATCGGGTTTCTCCCGCTTGAAAATGCGCCGCAGGTCAGAAAGGGTCGCCAGATCGCGCAAGGGGTTCAATCCTTTGCGGTCCAGACGGTAGTGAGCAAGGCGGACGCCGAGGCCGGCGAGTTTTTTTTCCCAGGCCGGGTCATCGTTCACCGTGCCGACAGGGATAAGGCACAGGACGTCATGCCCGCGTTCCATCGCGCGCCGCATAAGCACACTCCAGAAGTTGCCCGCGGCCCTAGCCTGATTTCCCAATATCGCCGTCTTCATAACAGCATTTCAAATACTCTGCATACATACTATGTCAAAGCCGACCGAAACCCTTGGCCGCAACCCCGAGCAAATGATTGCCGCCGCTGTTCCCCGGCGGCGTATGGACCGCGTATAGCACCGGAGTATCACAATATCCCGCGCGTTGTGGTCGGTCACGGTTTTGAGTATTACGATGTCTTCTTTCACCCGGAACGGCCGCAGCTTCCGGCCGATGGAATTTGCAAAAACTTCGGCTTCCTCGAAACAGAAGCATGGCCTTCTCCTCACCGATTGCTGAAATTATAGCTGTTTTGCGGCAAACCGGCAAGCCCGCCCAATCCGCTGTTGTGAGATGCGGATTTGCTGTTGACGTCTCCCGGTTTTTCTTGTAGTAGACCAAATCCCTTGCCCGCACGGTTGCCGCGCGGGCCTCGGATCGGCCCCTCCGGGCCGATCCGCAAAGCCCATAAGGAGTATGCATGAGAAGATTTGAAACTCTCCTGCTTTTTTCCCCCGAACTGTCCACAGAATCCCGGAACGGCGTATTGGGCGGTTTCAAGGACATCATCGGACGCGAAGGGGGAACACTGCTGGCCGAGGACAACTGGGGCATGCGCGACCTCGCTTACCCCGTCAAAAAACAGATGCGCGGCTGGTATACCCGTCTGGAATACGCAGCTCCTCCGACCATGATTGCCGAGTTTGAACGTAATATCCGCATCAGCGAAGACGTTTTCAAATTCCTTACCGTTAAACTGGACGATGCGGGCGTTCCCGCCGGCAACGAGAAGGAGGAGGAGGAAACGGCATGACGGCTTTCAAGAAAAAATTTGCTCCCCGCCGCAAATTCTGCCGCTTCTGCGCGGATAAGGATTTGCCCATTGATTATAAACGCATGGATATCCTGCGTGATTTTGTGAATGAACGCGGCAAGATCATCGCCCGCCGCATCACCGGTACCTGTTCCCGCCATCAGCGCAGGCTCACTGTGGAGATCAAGCGTTCGCGCCAGATGGCCCTTATGATCTATACCGCCGTGCACGCCAGTGAAGTCAAGAAAAAAAGCGTGATTTAGGGCGTTTCAAAATCAAATTGTCTTGGGAGTGCGGATAATGAAAGTCATTCTGCGAAGCGATATGGAGAATCTCGGTCGACTGGGCGACATCGTGGAGGTCAAGGCCGGTTACGGCCGCAACTATCTGCTGCCTCAGGGCCATGCCTTGCCCGCTACCGCGGCAAACCTCAAGGTCTTTGAACTGGAGCGCAAAAAACTCCGGGCCAGGGCCGATGCCTTGCGCGGGGACGCTGCGTCCCTAGCGGAAAAAATCAACCGCGAAGGCATCACCATAGCCATGCGCGTCGGCGACAAGGACAAGCTGTACGGCGCCGTCACCTCCGCCATGATAGCCGAAACCCTCGCGGCCCGGGGCATAGAGGTGGACCGCAGGCGCATCCTGCTGGACGCGCCCGTCCGTACCTTGGGCGAATACACCGTGCGCGTACGCCTGCACGCCGAAGTGGTCGCGGAACTTGCCCTTTCCGTAATCGCGGAAAAATCCGCGGGCGATGAACCTGAAAGCAAGGTTGCCGATGGAAACGCAGGGCAAATCCCGGCGGACGAAAACGCGGAATCCGGAGAATAAGCCCGATTCCCCGGCCGGCATTCCTGAAGAAGCGAACGTAGCGACGATCCCCGCCGGCCCGGTCGAGGCAAAGACTTCGGACCTCGTCCGCAACATTCCCCCCCACAGCGTCGAGGCCGAACAGGCCGTGCTCGGGGGGGCCTTTTTGCAGCCCGACTCCCTGTATGTCCTGGTGGACATGCTCACCGAGGACGATTTTTATCTCCCGGCCCATCGGTATATCTTCGCCGCTTTCAAGGCCCTTTTCCAGCGCGGCATACCCGTGGATCTCATCTCTGCGGCCGAACACCTGAAAGGCGCTGCAAAACTTGAAGAAGCCGGCGGCGCCCTGTATCTGTCCGAACTGTCGGCATCCATACACAGCGCCGCCAACGCGGAGTATTATGCCGGCCTGGTGCGCGACAAAGCCATGGCCCGGCAGCTCATCACCACCTGCGCCGGGATAATAGCCGAAGGCTATACCCCGGGGCTGGACGTGCAAAGCCTGCTGGACGCCGCCGAACAGCGCATCATGGCCGTTTCGGGGCGTAACGCCGCCCGCAGTTGGAAAGATACGCGCGAACTCACCCGTCTGGTCTTTGACGACCTGGAAAACCGGCGCCGGCGCGATGATCCGATCACCGGGGTTTCCACCGGCTACCGGCGTCTTGATTATTTGACGTCCGGCCTGCAGCCCTCGGATCTCATCATCCTCGCCGCCCGTCCTTCCATGGGCAAAACGGCCCTTGCCCTGAACATAGCCATGCGCGCCGCCGTGCGCTCACAGGTTCCCGTCCAGATATATTCTTTGGAAATGTCCCAGCAGCAACTCATGGCCCGTATGCTCTGCTCCTGGGCCAAGGTCGATGTGCAGCGCATGCGCACTGCGCGCAACCTCACCGACGAAGACTGGATGTCCCTGCACGATGCCGGGGAAGTCTTTTACAACGCCCCGATATACATTGACGATTCCGCCTCCCTGAGTACCATGCAGATGCGTGCCCGCACCAGGCGGCTCAAGGCGGAAAAAAATATCGGCCTAGTGGTCATCGATTATCTCCAGCTCATGCAGTCCAGCCGGCGCACCGATTCGCGCGAACAGGAAATATCCGATATCTCGCGCAACCTCAAAGCCATGGCCAAGGAGTTGAGCGTACCGGTCCTGGCTCTCTCCCAGTTGAACCGCGAAGTGGACAAGCGCCAGGGGGACAAAAGGCGTCCCATGCTTTCGGACCTGCGCGAATCCGGCGCCATTGAGCAGGATGCCGATGTCATCATATTCATTCACCGTGACGCGGCCTATGCCAAGCATGACGAACGACCGCCCGTAGACAGGGCGGAAATCGTCATCGGCAAACAGCGCAACGGCCCGGTCGGCATTGTGGAGCTTATGTACGCCCCTGCCTATACAACTTTCGAGGAATTGGACAATACCTACGCGCCCGCGGAAATGTAGAAACAGCAATGTGCTGATGCCTTGTCCCGCAACAGATCTTGCCGCGTGCCGCCGCCGGCATTGTCAGGCCCGTCTTCATGTGCTATGCAAAGGCTGAACAGACAGACATCGTAAACCACATCCCGGATAACGCAATGCCCCGCACTCACCTCTCTCTCTACGTCGCGGCCGACGAAACGGACATGGCCGGAGAGGCGGCGGACGTCATCGCCTCCATGTACAGTGAGGCCGTCGCCGACAGAGGGTGTTTTATACTGGCCCTGTCCGGAGGCAAGACGCCCATACCCCTCTTTCACACGCTCTGCCGTCCCGAATGGACCCGCATAATGGACTGGAGCAAAATAGCGGTATATTGGGCGGACGAACGTTGCGTTCCTCCGGAAAGCGAAGAAAGCAACTACCACACCGCTCGGACGGAACTCCTCTCCGGCGTGGACGCGACCCGCTATTACCGGATGAAGGGCGAAGATATTCCGGAAACGGCGGCCGCAGCATACGCCGGGTTGCTGGCCGACCACTTTCACCTTGCCGAAGGCGAACTCCCCCGCTTCGACTGCATCCTGCTCGGCGTGGGTACGGACGGGCACACGGCTTCACTCTTCCCCGGCGACCTCGCCCTGTCCAACACAAAAGACACGGTCATCGACGTTTATCCTCCCAAAGGCAGCACGCCCAGACTCACCCTGTCGCTGCCGGTCCTGAACAACGCGCGCTGCTGCATCTTCATGGCCTCGGGGCGGGTCAAGCACCACATACTTTCCACTGCCCTGAACCTTATGTCGGCGCCCCTCCTGCCCGCGCAGATGGTGCGTCCCCACAGCGGCCGACTCTGCTGGATAATAGACGGCAACGCCTACCAGGGCTGACGCGCGAAGCCGGGAACGAGACTTGCGGGAAAACCATACAACCTGTAACATTGTGCCCCGACAATACGTCGTATCCGCGCATTGAGCCTCACAGGGGCTTACGCTATGAAAAGCTTGCTCACGGGCCACATCAACCGCATCATGGTCATCATTGTAGCCATGGCCGCCGTTCCATGTTTCGTCATCGGCAGCATCTTCATCAAGGACAGGAACACGTCGGATAAAGCGCTGGTGGAAACCCGGCTTCTGGAAACAGCGGTCAATGTCGGCGCAAGAAACCTCGCCAAGGTGGAAACCGCCCACAGCATACTGACCGTGCTCTCCCGCTCCGAGAGGGTACGGAATATGCGTGTGGTGGACTGCATGAACCTTTTTTCCCGCATTGCGGCGGACAATCCCGACATTGACGGGTTGCTGATAGCGAGTTCCGAGGCTAAAATATTGGTCGCGGCCGGTGCGGAGGAACTTGAATCCGAACTGGAAGGGCAAAGCTGGCTGAGCGCCGCGGTAAAAGCGGGCGCTTACACCGTGGAAGCCCGCGCGGCTTCCGACGGATCAAGCCCGCCCAGGCTGTATGCCGTCTACCCCATGTCCGGCGTCGCCTTGGTGGGAGCGCTCAACATGAAAGGCATCAGCGCTCCGGGCGACCTGCCGTCCTCCCTGCCGGGCGTCATATTGCGCATTACAGACGCGCACGGGAACATTCTGCAGGGATTTTCCGCGGACAAGGAAGCCGTACAGCCGAAAAAACTGTCTGATGACGTCATGCGGCTTATCAGCGCATCCGGCGATGACCGAACGAGCGGGATTATCCGTCAACAGGATCCCGACGGCAAAGAGACGCTGACCGCTTTTTCCCGTATCCGCACTGACTGGAGTACGCAATGGGTGTTGATCGCCGCGGCGACCGTCAGCGCCGGCAACGCCTTTGCCGCAGCCGACACCGCCTTCCGCAACAACGCATCCGCGCTTGCCGCCGTCATGGCCGTTGTCCTGCTGCTCTCCCTGCTGATATACAAGAAGGCCCTGCGCACGCCGCTGGAAAAATTGCTCGGCGCTCAGGCGCGGCTGGAAGAAGGTGATTATGACATCGCAAGCGGGCTTGAGGGCATAGGCGGTGAAATCGGGCAACTGGCCGAAGGCTTTGATTCCATGGCCGCGGCCATCCACAATCATACCGACGAACTCAAGCGGGAAAAACGCGCAGCGGACGCAGCAAGCCGGGCCAAGGGCGAATTTCTGGCCAACATGAGCCATGAAATCCGCACCCCCATGAACGCCATCATCGGCATGGCCTACCTCGCCATGAAAACCGACCTGAACCCGCGCCAGGAAGGCTATGTCAATAAAATTTATGTAGCCGCCAACACACTGCTCGGGATTATCAACGACATTCTGGATTTTTCCAAAATCGAATCCGGTAAGCTGGACATCGAGCGTGCGCCCTTTGTTCTGGACGAGGTTTTCGCCAACATCTCGACCATTGTGGCGCAAAAGGCCGAAGACAAAGGTCTGGAACTCATTTTTTTTATTTCCCCTGCCGTGCCCCAGAACCTTCTCGGCGATTCCCTGCGCCTCGGTCAGGTACTTATCAACCTCATAGGCAACGCCGTCAAGTTCACCTCAAAAGGTGAAATCACCGTCTCCTGCACCATGGCCAGGCCGTTGCGCCCCGGCGCCCTGCCCCCCGGCGGCGACCCGGAAAAGGCAGGCCGGCCGGTGGAACTGCAGTTCACGGTCAAGGATACCGGCATCGGTATGACCGTGGAGCAGCGCTCAAAGCTTTTCAACCCCTTCACCCAGGCCGACAGTTCCACCAGCCGGCTCTACGGCGGCACCGGACTGGGCCTGACCATAACCAAGCGCCTCATCGAAATGATGGGCGGCGAAGTGTGGATCGACAGTGAGCCCGGCAAAGGGACAAATGTTCATTTCACGGTCTGCCTTGAGCGCAGCATGCAGGATGCGCCGCTGCGCTTCACCACATCCCTTTCCGGATTGAGAATCCTGGTGGCGGACGATAATGAAATGGCCCGTTCCATTATGGGCGAGATGCTTCGGGGGTTCACCCTTGAGCCCACAACCGTGAGTTCGGCCGTAGAGGCCTATGCCGAACTGTCCAGAGCGGAGCGGGAGGGCAGGCCTTTCCAGCTTGCGATTATTGATTGGCGGATGCCGGACATCAACGGACTTGAGGCCGCTTCCCATATATGGAGCATGGGATTGAAGCCCGCTCCCGCCCTTATCCTGATCACGGCTTTCGGCCGTAGTGATCTGCAACCGCTGGCGGAAGAGATAGGCGTCAAGCACATCTTGTACAAGCCGGTCAGTCCTTCGCAGTTGTTCGACTGTGTGCTGGAAGCCATACGGACGGTGGACAGCCCGAACCGCGCCCCGGAACAGACGCAAGATGTCGCAGAAGAGGAAAAAACCCGCCTGCTGACCGGCCTGAATGTACTTCTGGCCGAAGACAACGTCATCAATCAACAGGTTGCCGAGGAAATTCTCAGCCAGGAAGGCGTGCATGTGCGGATTGCGAACAACGGCCAGGAAGCCGTCAATATTTTCACGGCAAACCCATCTGCCTTCCATATCGTGCTTATGGATCTGCAGATGCCGGTCATGGACGGTTATGAGGCCACCCGCCGTCTGCGCGCCCTGAAAGAATGCAGGGACATCCCGATCATCGCCATGACCGCCCACGCCATGAGCGGAGAACGTGAAGCCTGCATAAACGCGGGCATGAACGACCATGTTTCCAAGCCCATTGAGGTGGAAAAACTTTTTGAAGTGTTGCAGCGATGGGCGCCTGCGGGCGGCTATACGCGTCCCGCGGAGTATGCGGGCACATCCGTGTCGGGCCGGGCTCCCGGCACCCATGAAGAAACTCCGGCGGACACGGATCTTTTGCTGCCCCCCGGCGGATCAAAACTCATTTCCGGCAGCCGGACGCAGTTTGCCGCCGGCTCCGTTGCCGTATCCGTCACTTCCAAATTGCGGACCCGGCCGGGTTTCAGTGCCCGCGCCGCCGAGGACGACGACGAGTTCGGTGGTGAAGACTTGCAGCATGAAGATTACGAACCTCTGAATCTGGACGACCTTGCACCATCCGCGGCGGAGGACCCGGCCGGCCGGCCCCCGATGCCTCCGCCTGCCGCTCCGCCCCCATCGGCGGAGGTCGTGCGGGAAGCAGCGAAAGCGGCCGTGGAAGCCGCCGTAAAAGCCATGCCCGCTCCGGGGCCCGCCAAAGTGAAGGCCGCTGTCCCGGCGATTCCGGACATTGCGGGGGTGGACACGGCCAGCGCGGTATCCCGTCTGGCCGGCAACGCGCGCATCTATCTTAAAACCGTCTGTCTTTTTCTGGAAAACATCCCGCGCTACAGCGACGAGCTCACCGCAGCCCTCAGGGACAATGACAGAGAGCGCTTGAAGCGCGGCGCGCATACCCTGAAAGGTCTTACCGCCACTGTGGGGGCGGGCGATGTTTCAGCCGCGGCGGCTGCTCTGGAAAAATCACTGGCTGATGACAATGCGGTGCCTGACCAGGCGGCCGTTGGCGCCCTGCAGGATATGCTCGGCGTTCTTGAGCGCAATCTGGCCGCTTCCGGCGTCTGCGGCGCATCGGGGCAATGCCCCGGACAGAGCGGCGCCGTGCCGCCGGCGGACATCGGCCCCATTCTCGACAAACTCAAAGGACTGCTGAAGGAATACGACGGGAGCGCCTCCGACTGCTTTGCGGAAAACAGGGCGGCATTGGCCTCCCGCTACCCGGCCGATGTCTGCCGCGAACTGGAACGCATGTTGCGCGACTTTGAGTATGACGAGGCATTGGAACTGCTTGAATCCCGAGACAAGTAAGCCATGTCCGGCCTGGTGCGCGTTCTTCTGGTTGCCGGAAATAAAAAGGACGGCGCAATATATGCTCCCGAATGCGATGAGAATCACGCGGAGGAGCCGCTCCGCATCGTGTGTAAAGCCGGTCGGAGTTTGTCTGAAGCCGTTTTTCTTTCCGGGCTGATTCCGGCGCCTGCACTCTGTGCCGGGCACGCACTCTGCGGACGTTGCCGCCTGCGTATAATCGCGGCTCCCGACTCTTCTATCCCGGCTCCCCTCCCCGCCGACCTTCGCCGCCTGTCCGAGGAGGAAATCGCCCGAGGTTTCCGTCTGGCTTGCAGACACAAGGCCGAGATCGGAATGCTCCTTGAAATCTCCGTCCCCGAGCATCCGCGGCAGATGCAAACCCCGGCACCTGCCCTCGGCCTGAATGCCGGACTGCGGCGGCTCCCGCCCTTGCAGGACAGTGAAAACAGCATGAAGAGCGCAAACTGCGTTCTTGCTCTGGATTTGGGTACCACCACCCTGCACTGGCGTCTCCTGTCTCCTCCCGAGGAAGGAAGCGCCGGAAAAGGGACTGTTCTGTGGGAAGGCATGTGCGGCAATCCTCAGGCAGGCGCCGGCAGTGATGTGATTTCCCGCCTTGCATACGCCCAAAGACCCGGCGGCGCTGAAACGCTGCGCTCCCTGATTCGTGATACCCTGCGGGACATAGCCCGGCAATCCCGGCGCCGTGCCCTTGCTGCCGGTTACGCGGGCGTAGGCAGTATGTGCGTGGCGGGCAACCCTGTCATGAGCGCCCTGCTGCTCGGCCGGGAGATTTCCGGTTCAGCGCATGCCCCTGAATTCCGTTCTTTTCCGGGTGAAGACGGCATACCCGGTCTGCCGCCTCTGATCATACCGCCCCAGTTGTCGTCTTTTGTCGGGGGGGACATTGCGGCCGGGTATGCCTCTCTGGTTCTGGATCCCGCGACGAAAGCGCCGGAGTTCCCTTTTTTCCTGGCGGATATGGGCACGAACGGGGAGTTTCTGCTGGCCCTGACGCCGGATTCCGCCCTGACCGCCTCTGTGGCTCTCGGCCCGGCTCTGGAGGGGGCAGGATTATACAGCGGCATAGAGGCCTGCCCCGGAGCAGCGGCGGATTTTCTGCCGGAATTCGACGGACTGAAGCCTCTGGTGCTGACGGAGGACTTTGACCGGCCGGGTGCGACCTTGCGCCGGGCCGGGCCGGACGAAATACTGCCCGGCATGACCGGCACGGCCTGTCTGGCCCTGTTGCATATCCTGCGCCGATGCGGCAGCATGAGCCGGGAAGGATTTTTTACGGCGGAGGCGGGGGGGCCTCTGGGACGTTTTTTTATCCCGCAAAGGGGTGCGGACGGGGAATGTTTCATCACCCTCGGATACGGGATGCGGCTTTACGCCTCTGATGTTGAAAGCGTTCTCAAGGTCAAAGCAGCGTTCAGTCTGGGTATGCAGCGTCTGCTTGCCGCGGCCGTACTCAATTTTTCTGATCTTTCCGCCCTGTATCTGGCCGGTTCGCTGGGCAGGCATGTGCGGACAGATGTTTTGGAAGGATTGGGCTTCATCCCTCCGGGCACGGGGGAACGCCTGCGGGTACCGGGCAATACTTCTCTGGCGGGAGCGGAACTGTTGCTGCGCCGGCCGGCAACATTGGAGGAACTCAGGCGCCGGGCGGCGGGGATGCGCTATCTGGATCCGGCGTCTGACTCCGGCTTTGCCGATGCTTTTGCCGCTTCCATGTATTTTTAGAACTTATCC
The DNA here is from genome assembly GCA_031273845.1 of Desulfovibrio sp. Lineage (GTDB taxonomy): Bacteria > Desulfobacterota > Desulfovibrionia > Desulfovibrionales > Desulfovibrionaceae > Frigididesulfovibrio. The sequence continues at coordinate 9,156 of JAISRC010000173.1, read as the reverse complement.
GTAAAAATAGTGTTTCACAAGCAAATACTGTATCAAAATGGCTTTTTTCCTTGTCTTTGCCTCGCGATCCATTTATTTACGGACAAGTTCTTAATTAGAGCATTTCAAAGTTGAAAATGCTCTGGCGGCGTAAGCGCGAAGCGCCGCAGCCCGCCCCGCAGACGTATGTGAAACCGCGTTTCGCCGTTAAGCGCCGGAGGAGGCGTCTCAAAATTAAATTGCCTTAGGAGTGAACTACAACTGTAACACTAGAGCATTTCAAAATTGAGAATGCTCAAAAATACATGGATTGCCGCGCGGCTTCGCCGCTCGCAATGACAGCCCTCTGTGCAACGACAACTCACCGGCATTCAGGATAATTTTCTGTCATTCCGAGGGCCGCTTGCGGCCCATGGGAATCCATGCTTCTTGCCTTCAAAAGAAACTTTTCTCGTGTTTTCCCGCTCCAGTGCGGCCATAGAGCATGTTCAATGTTGAAATGCTCGAAAATGTTCTAACGCCGGCCGATGACGGCAGCCGCCAGACCGGACTTCACAGTATCCACGGCGACGAAGGGAAAGAAGCCTTTGGCGGCTGCATCCGTCAATGCGGCCGGATGCCCGCCGGCCTCAAGCAAGCTCCACAGCCAAAGGGTGCCCGGCGTGAGTATCAGGACGATGTCGCATGCAAAGATCGCGCCCCACACGGTGAGTCGGCGGCAACGGGCAAGATCGGAGGAAAAGGTGCTCAGAACCGCCGCTTCAAGGATAAAGCCCACGAGATAGCCGCCTGTCGGCCCGGTGAACACAGCCGTGCCGCCCGATCCGCCGACAGTCCAAGGTATGCCCAAGGCGATGCCGGCGATATAGGCGGCTACGGCGCCCGCACCCCATCCCCGGCCCAGAGATACGGCGGCGACCGCCGCGCCGCACGTCTGCAAGGACAGCGGCACAGGGGTGAAGGGCAGCGGTATGATGATCTGCGAACACAGGCCGAGGCCTATCGTCGCCGCGAACATGAGGCACAGGCGGCCTCCAAAAGTCAAGCTGTCGCGCCATGCATAAAAAGAACGGCGGCGGATCGCAGGATTGATCCATCCCTGCAACGCGCTCACTACTGTATTCATAATGCTTTCTCCTCAAGAAAAAGGTCGGCCGTCAGGTGACGCTTCAGCATTTTACGCTTGAAACAGTTGCTTACGGCAGGTAAAGTCCTCCTGCCCCCCCCCGTGGCAGGGGTTTGCAGGCAAACTCTGGGAGCGGAACACTTTTTCAAAGTTGATCTGCTCTATTTTTCTGAGCAGCTTGTTGTATTACTGATTTTTTACGGCATCATACACGTTGCCGACGAGTTTTTCCGAAGGCGTCAGCGTCTTTTTGCCGGGCGTCCAACGGGCCGGACAAGCTTCGGCAGGATTTTTAAGCAGATATACATTGGCTTCAAGCTTGCGCACCAATTCCTCGGCATTGCGGCCCACATTGTAGAAATTCACTTCAGAGCCGACCATCACGGCATCGGGGCTGATAATGAAGGTGCCGCGATAGGCAGTGCCCGCTTCTTCATCATATACGCCGAAATATCGGGAAATGCAGCCTGTACCGTCGGCAGCCATCTGGAATTTCACCTGCTCAAGAAGTTTTTCACTCCTGTGCCATGCGAGGTGGGCGAACTTTGTATCTTTGGAAACCGCTATGACTTCCACGCCCAAACCTTGAAGTTTTTTGTGCTGTTCCGCAAGATCCGCCAATTCCGTCGGGCAAACGAAGGTGAAGTCCGCCGGATAGAAAAAGAAAATAACCCACCGTCCCTTGTCCAGATATTCCTTCAGGGTATGCTTTTCAAAACCGCCTTCGACAGGATTGAACGTGTCAAACACAAAATCATTAATTTTCTGTCCGATGAGGGCTTTACCGGGCAGACCGATGCATGTATCCATGAGAACCTCCATTGATTAATCGGGAATGATATGCAACGGCTTTACTTCCATCTCAGGTTCATGTCAACAGCCTGCGGGGGGGGGTAATTTTATAACATATTGATATTGTTGAACCACAAGCCGGTAACGGTATGTAAACCCTCAACATTGCCGACGCGTTGCGGCCGAGCATGCCCCAATCCTACAATATGGATGTAGTCCTAAAGCAATTTGATTTTGAAACGCCTCCTCCGTCGCTTAACGGCGAAAGCAAGTTTCGCCCGCGCCTGCGGGGCGGGCGGCGGCGCTTCGCGCTTATGCCGCCTGAGCATTTTCATTTTCAAAATCCTCTAAAAAGCCGGATTGGAAGTTTGCTCCGCAGAAAAACACAAAATAGTGGTCTTTTCGCCCGCGAACAGTGCTTTATCTTCGCAAGGCACAGCGCCGCGTTCCGCTTTTGATAAATATTATCAATGTTATATCAATATGTTATATCCCAGCGCGATTCACGGGCGCACTTGTGGCTCAAAAATTGCTTGTTCAATATACTATGCTTCCTGCAACACAAAAATCGGAGGCTGCAATACCTCAGCCACAAATTAACGCTTCGGAGGAGTTATGGACAGACGGACTTTCTTGAAAACAAGCCTTGCCGCAACATCGCTTCTGATGACCCCTCCCCTGCTGAGACGCGTCCACGCCGCGGACCCGGTAACTTTTTACGGTCTGAAGTCCATGTCCGGCGCCTACGCCGGCTATGGAGAATTCGCCGAAAAGGGATCAAAACTTGCCGTTGATGATTACGGTATGCTCCTCGGAGCGAAGCCGCTCTATGTAACCATTGACACCGAGAGCAACCCCGGACGCACCGTGCGCAAGGTGCAGGAAGCCGTACAACAGCAGAACGCCCGCCTTTTCGGCGGCTGTACCTTGTCCTCCACCGCCCTGGCCGTGGGCAAGGAAATCAACAAAGCCGGCGGCGTCTTCATGACCCCGGCCGGAGCGGATGAAATTACAGCCGCAGAATGCAACAAGGCAACCTTCCGCTGGACGGTCCCTACTTACGGCGCCATACAGCAGACCGTCCGCCCGCTCTTTGAATCCAACCCCAAAGCCAAACGCTGGTATACCATCACGCCGCAGTATGTGTTCGGCGAAGCCCTGCTGACGGCCGCCAAAAACCTCTTTGAGGAACTCGGCATTGAGCATATAGGCAACAGCTACCACTCGACCCAGGAGCAGGAGTATTCCGGCTACCTGACCAACGCCATGGCGGTCAACCCCGATGTTCTGCTGATCTTGGGCTTCAGCGGCAACGGCGCGAACTGCCTGCGTCAGGCAGCCAACTTCGGCATGAAAAGCAAAATGACCATACTCCTGGCCTGGACGCAGGGTCTCGACTGGTTCCAGTCTCTGGGGCCCGACCTTCTGGAAGGCGTCTACCTCGGCGCCCAGTACTGGCATCAGGTTGATGCGCCCGTCAACAACGCGCTGGTCAAACGCGTCCGCGAGGTATACGGCATCAACCCGAATTATCCGCTGGCCGGCGACTACATCATCACTAAAATCATCTTCGACGCCGTGGCCCGGGCCGGGACAACGGACGGCCCCGCCGTGATCAAGGTCATGGAAGGCATGGAATACGAGGGACCGACCGGCGCGGAAAAAATCCGGGCCGCCGACCATCAGGTGATAAAAGATTATTACCTGTTGCGCGGCAAGGCGAAATCCGCGATGAAAGACCCCGACGACCTGGCAACGGTCATCAGTTCCGGAAAATCTTTTCCGGAAGGCGACCAAATTCTCTGTAAAATGAGCTGACCGGCAAGCTCCGCAACGCAGAAGGCATCCCGGAATGCTTTACCTCTTTCAGGTTCTCAACGGGCTGGGACTGGGCATGATTTACTTCCTCATCTCGGCCGGCCTGACGATTATTTTCGGGTTGCTGAATTTCGTGAATTTCGCTCACGGAGCCTTTTTCATGCTCGGCGGCTATCTGTGCTGGTCTCTGACGGAGCTTACGGGCAATTTCTGGCTTTCACTGCTCATCGGTCCACCGGCGGTCGCCTGTCTGGCCTGGGTGGCGGAAGCGGCGCTTATCCGCCGCATCTACCGCCTGCCCCACACCTTCCATATTCTGGTAACCGTGGGTATCGCGCTGATTCTGCAGGAAACGACGATCATGATATGGGGTCCGACAGGCAAGAACATCCCCGTTCCCGCCGGCCTGCAGGGTGTTGTGACGCTGTGGAATTTTGCCTACCCGACATACCGGCTGTTCCTGATCGCCTTTACCTCGCTTATCGGTTTGGCTCTCTGGTATCTGCTTGAGCAGACCCGCTTCGGCGGGTTAGTGAGAGCCGGGAGCGAAAGCGCGGAAATGGTTTCCCTGCTCGGCACGAACATACACCGTCTCTTTGCCCGGACTTTCGCTTTGGGAGTGGGGTTGGCCGGGCTTGCCGGGGTACTCTCCGCCCCGATCCGGGGAGTACACCCCTTCATGGGGCCGGAGGTCCTGGGGATAGCCTTTGTGGTGGTGGTCATCGGCGGCATGGGGTCTTTTACGGGCGCGCTCCTCGGAGGACTGCTGGTCGGGCTGGTGCAAAGCCTGATGAGCACGATCTGGCCGGAGGGAGCAAATCTGATGATTTACGGCGCAATGGCCGCGGTTATTCTACTCAGGCCATACGGCCTGTTCGGGAGGGCCTGAGCCGTGGTCCCGCGCTCCGGACTGCCGGGCGGGTCCGCCGCCGTTGTCGCCGTGATCCTGGTGCTGATGCCGCTTGTTCTTCCCTCCAGCACCATGGCGACAGAGATTCTGATCTTCGCGATGGCATCCCTGGCCTGTAACCTGCTGCTCGGCTACGGGGGGCTGTTGTCCTTCGGGCAGGGGATTTTTTTCGGTTCGGGGGCGTATCTTTCCTCTCTGGTCATGATGCATGCCGGGGCCGGCCTGATCTCGGCGCTGCTGACGGCAATCGCCTCCGGCGCCGTGCTGGCGACCCTTGTCGGTGCCCTGGCCATCCGGCGCACGGGGATATATTTTGTGATGATGACCTTGGCATTCAACCAGACGGCGTACTTCATAGCATACACGCTGTCCGACTGGACGGGCGGGGACAACGGTCTGCTGGATGTGCCGAGGCCCCCTCTGGCCCTTTTCGGCGCGACCCTTGCCGACCTGAGCGGCGCGACGGCTTACTATGTGTTTGTGGCCGTGCTTTTTCTCCTGGTTTTCATCGCGACCGTAACAGTCATCTCCTCGCCCTTCGGCAGCACGCTGATCGGCGTCCGCGAAAACGAAGCCCGCGCCTGCGCCGTGGGCTATGACGCGCGGAACTTCAAAATAGTTGCTTTCGCCCTCTCCGGCGCCGTGACGGCCTTGGCCGGGGCGCTCTACGCAATGTTGCTGAACTTCGCCCCCCTGGAAAATATTCAGCTTTCCATGTCTGAAAACATCGTCGTCATGACCGTCATCGGCGGCACCGGCTCCCTGCTCGGTTCGCTGCTCGGTGCGGGTTCATGGGTGATCATTTCGGATATTCTGGCCGAGGTCTGGCCGCGCTGGCTGATCCTTATGGGAGGGGCGCTGATCCTCATTGTCCTGTTCCTGCGCGGCGGTCTCTGGGGCGGCGTGGAAAGCCTGATGCAGCGCTTTTCCCATCAAAACAAAGGGCATCAGGGGCCGGACGACGCCCCGGACGAAAAAGACGAAAGCGTCTAAGGCAATTTAATTTTGAGACGCCTCCTCCGGCACTTAACGGCGAAAGCAGGTTTCGCCTGCGAGGCAGGCGGCGGCGATTTCGAGCTTGCGCCGCCCGAGCATTTTCAGCTTTGCAATGCTCTGAACGTTAACAGTGTGCCGAGCAACGAAAAAGGAGAATCAACAATGACCGACCCCTGCATCCTCAAAACCGAGAACCTGAGCCTGTCTTACGGAGGTTTTACGGCGGTGGACAAAGTCAACCTGCAGGTAAAGCACAAAACGGTGCATTCCGTGATCGGTCCCAACGGCGCCGGCAAAACGTCCCTGTTTCATTGTCTGACGGGCGGCAGACGGCCTACCGGCGGGCGCATACTGTTCAAGGACGAGGAAATTACGAACAAGTCGGCCCACGCCAGAGTAGGATCGGGCATGGCGCGTTCTTTCCAGATCACCAGCCTGTTCCAGAATCTCACGGTGCGCGAAAACCTGCGTCTGGCTTCCCAAGGCCGCGACGGCAACCGCGCCCTTGTTTTCTGGCGTTCCGTTTCCGCGCGCGGGGAACATCAGGCACTGGCCGATCAGGTCATGGAGCGCCTGGGTCTGACGCATAAAGCCGGCGTCGCGGCCGGCGACCTCTCGCACGGGCAGCAACGCATTCTGGAAGTAGGCATGGCCCTGTGCGGTAAACCCGCGCTCCTGCTTCTGGATGAGCCTACCGCCGGCATGGGCGTGAATGACATCCCGATGATGACGGAACTGATCGCCGAACTCGGCAAGGATTACAGCGTGTTGTTGATAGAGCACAATATGGGCATAGTCATGTCCATAAGCGACACAATCACGGTCATGAGCCGGGGCAACGTGCTGATCGAAGGCAAACCCGCGGAGATCCGCGCCGATATGCGCGTCCGCGAAGCCTACCTGGGTGAAGTCGCCTGATGCTGGAACTCTCGTCGATTCATTCCTATTACGGGAAAAGCCACATCCTTGAAGGAGTGTCTCTTGCCGTGGGAGAAGGGGAACTGGTCAGTCTCCTGGGGCGCAACGGCGCCGGCAAGACGACCACCCTGCTCTCCATTGTCGGCGTTGTTCGTCCCGCATCCGGCTCCGTCACCTTTGCGGGCCAGGAACTGGTCGGGCGGGAAATCTACGAGATAGCCCGTATGGGCATCTCTCTGGTGCCGGAACACCGTGGTATCTTCAGCATGCTGACGGTCGAGGAAAATCTCGCCATAGCCGTGCGCCCCGGAGAATGGACCCTGAAAAACATCTATGAATTTTTTCCGGTGCTCTACGAGCGGCGCCGCAACGGCGGGGGCGCTCTCTCCGGCGGGGAGCAGCAGATGTTGTCCATAGCCCGCGGGCTCCTGACCAACCCCGAAATGCTCCTCCTCGATGAACCGACGGAAGGGCTGGCCCCGGTCATCATTGAAGACATCGTCCGGGCGCTGATCAAAATCAAACAGACCGGCATGTCCGTGCTGCTGGTCGAGCAGAATCTGCTCATCTGTGAGAAACTGGCGGACAGGCACTATGTGATTGAGGAAGGGCGCATCGTGTATTCCGGAAACGCCGCGGACTTCGCCCGTGACCATGCGACGGTGCGGGACCGTTATCTGGCGGTGTGAGGATTGCTGTCCGGCGGCTTCATCAAAATTTCCTTTATGGTATGAAACCTTTCCCTTCAGGGAGATTGCCGGTTGACTCCCGGCAAGGCCGGGAGCACATTGCCGGTGCCCACTTCTTTAGGGAGGGACAAGCCGACCGGTTCCTATCCGCCGGGACGGATTCAATCGGCGGCCGGCGCCGGTTGTGGATTGCAAGAAAGAAAGAAGCATAACGGCATCAAGGAGCTTGTCGAAATGACTGAAAAAACGGATCCGGGCGAGATGACGGCCCTTGAATTGGGCGGGCTTTTCCGCTCCGGCAAACTTTCCCCCGTCGAGGCCGCCCGCGCGGCGCTGGAACGCATCGCCCGCTTCAATGCCGAGGTAAACGCATACTGCTTCGTCGACGAGCGGGGCGCTCTGGAGGCAGCGCGCAAATCCGAGGTCCGTTATGCGGACGGACGTCCGCTCGGCCCTGTGGACGGCATTCCTTCGTCCATCAAAGACTTGACCTATGCCAAAGGAATGCCGACGCGCAAAGGTTCCTTTTCCGTTGACCCGGCAAAAAATCCCGACGTGGATGCCCCTTTTGCACAACGCATGCGCGAGGCGGGCGCCGTATTGCTCGGTAAAACCGCCACCCCGGAATTCGGCTGGAAGGGAGTCACGGACAACCCGGTCAGCGGCGTTACCCGCAACCCGTGGAACCCGGAGCGCACCTCGGGCGGTTCCTCCGGCGGCGCGGCCGTTGCCGCCGCCCTCAACATGGGCGTCCTGCATCAGGGCTCCGATGCCGGCGGTTCCATCCGCATCCCCGCCGGTTTTTGCGGCGTGTTCGGCATGAAGCCCGGCTTCGGCCGGATACCGCAATGGCCGCCCAGCGCCATGACCACCCTGTCCCATATGGGGACGCTTACGCGCACTGTAGGGGAAGCCGCAATATTTCTGAATGTCGTCGCCATGGACGATGTGCGCGATTTCTACCGGGGCGGACCTTTCCCCGAAGACTGGTGCGCCCCGCTCGGTCTGCCCCTCAAGGGCCTTAGAATCGCTTACAGCCCAACTCTGGGCTATGCCTCGCCAGCCCCTGATGTGCTTGAAGCAACCGACAGGGCGGCGGCTCTGGCGGCGGACCTGGGAGCCCGCGTGGAAAGGGCCGACCCCGGTTTTTCCGACCCCGCGGCCGATTTCAATGTCCTGTGGTTCGCGGGAGCGGCCGCGATTCTGGACGGTATCCCGGAGGAAACCCGTAAAAAAATGGACCCCGGTCTGACTGCCATCGCCGAGGAAGGCAGAAAAATTCCCGTGGTCACCTATCTGAAGGCGACGGCGGCGCGCTCCGCGCTCTCGGAAATCATGGCCGGCTTTCACGAAAAATATGATGTCCTGCTCACCCCGACCTTGCCGCTCACGGCTTTCGCGGCCGGGCGCAACAAACCGGTGGGGGACCCGAACGGAAACTGGGTTGACTGGACGCCCTTCACCTATCCCTTCAACATGACGCAACAGCCGGCGGCTTCGCTGCCCTGCGGTTTCGGCGCGGACGCCCTGCCTGTCGGACTTGCGATCGTTGCCGCCAAATATGAGGATAAGCTCGTCATGCGCGTCGCGTATGCCTTGGAAAAAGCGTTGAGGCCATGTTTTCCCTCAAGGGTCGGCGAAGCCGCGGACAATTTGATAAATTCACGACGATAGGGCGGATAAAAATTGCAGGACGCAATTTTTATCCGGAAATCGAATCAGAGCATTGCAAAATTGAAAATGCTCAGACGGCGCAAGCGCGAATCGCCGCCGCCCGCCCCGAAAGCGCGGGCGAAACTTACTTTCGCCGTTAGAGCATTTTACGCTTGAGATTGTCGCTTGTGGCGGGCAAAACCCACCTGCTCCAATCTCGCTACGCGGGTTTGCAGGCAAACCCGCGTAGGTCGGTTTATACAATTTCAAAGTCA
>JAISRC010000167.1 GCA_031273845.1 Desulfovibrio sp. | reverse complement strand
GCAGCCGCGATATTTTTGAGGGTATCGCTCGCAAGGCCCGTGCCGGCTCCTTAAGGCAGCACCAAAACCGACACTACTTGGCTGCTACAAAAAGTGCGAAAAATTCTGGACAGTACCATCCACGCTCCCGCGAGGGAGCGACGCATGAACCGCAAATTTGGAGCCGAACTGGAAATGTTTCAATCCACGCTCCCGCGAGGGAGCGACCGGGCCGGATGTTCCGGACGCCACGGGAGCGGAGGTTTCAATCCACGCTCCCGCGAGGGAGCGACGGGCAAGACCCGGGATGAGATGCTGGCCAACACGGGGTTTCAATCCACGCTCCCGCGAGGGAGCGACGCTCCCGAATGAGATATATACAGACAAGTGCTTTGTTTCAATCCACGCTCCCGCGAGGGAGCGACTTCCACCTTTGCGCCTAGGCACGGCGCTCAACGGAGTTTCAATCCACGCTCCCGCGAGGGAGCGACCCAACGATTTTCTGATTTTGACGCCGGGGGGCTGTTTCAATCCACGCTCCCGCGAGGGAGCGACTGTGGACCTGCGGCGCACGGGCCTCGCCTTGGTGGTTTCAATCCACGCTCCCGCGAGGGAGCGACGAACATGGTGTTCGAGCCCGAGCCGACGCTGGCGGTTTCAATCCACGCTCCCGCGAGGGAGCGACAGGCGAGGGACGAAAAGTGAGCAGGACGCTGAAAGTTTCAATCCACGCTCCCGCGAGGGAGCGACTTCCGGTGTTGGGTGTCGGCTAAAATGGAATCAGTTTCAATCCACGCTCCCGCGAGGGAGCGACGCGCGGATCAGGCGGCAAGGATTACCGGGAAATTGTTTCAATCCACGCTCCCGCGAGGGAGCGACTTTCAGCCATTCTTGCATAAAACCCTTGTCAAGAGTTTCAATCCACGCTCCCGCGAGGGAGCGACGCCATAAGCCCGGTATAACCCGGTACGCAATGAGTTTCAATCCACGCTCCCGCGAGGGAGCGACGGGCATTTTCGAAACCTTTTTCAGCAATCGCGGGGTTTCAATCCACGCTCCCGCGAGGGAGCGACTGTGAAGATCAGCCCACAGGCGATGCCATACCGAAGTTTCAATCCACGCTCCCGCGAGGGAGCGACCCGATCCGGGCAGCTTGTGGAGCGACGTAGGATTTTTCAATCCACGCTCCCGCGAGGGAGCGACCATCGGCATCATAATAATATTTCGGCTGTTTGCAGTTTCAATCCACGCTCCCGCGAGGGAGCGACAAACTTTTTTCCCGTTGCGGCCGCGTCTCAACAAGTTTCAATCCACGCTCCCGCGAGGGAGCGACCCGACAAATTATAAACCAGGCCCATGTCCCGCCAGTTTCAATCCACGCTCCCGCGAGGGAGCGACTGAGGATAACCTTGTGCGCGTCCATGTGGACGAGTTTCAATCCACGCTCCCGCGAGGGAGCGACAGATCAACGCAGATATTGGAGTAATGGAGCCATGTTTCAATCCACGCTCCCGCGAGGGAGCGACGCACCGGAAACAGCGACGGCGCTTCCGGTATCAGATGTTTCAATCCACGCTCCCGCGAGGGAGCGACTAACAACGGGGACTCAGTCAGAAGTATGTCCCGTGTTTCAATCCACGCTCCCGCGAGGGAGCGACGCTCTGCCCGGGTTCATAGGTCATGTTCTTGACGTGTTTCAATCCACGCTCCCGCGAGGGAGCGACCGCCTGCAATATTTTTCTTGAAAGAGTTGTATATCGCAGAGTATTTTCGAGCATATACCCTTTATGCCCGCAATGCAAGTCATCGTAGCGGTTTTTCATAAAAATTTTCTATTATTTCACAAAGATAAGAAATCGAGGATATCCGGGGATTTTTACATGCGCTTGTGGTGTTCGCGGCTGATTCCGGTACGGTATCACAGAATAAGCGGTCCCTTGGGATCAAGGGCGGGCTTTGCCCCCACATGCTCAACGCGATTTCCCCAATTGGCTCCGAGAAAATAAAAACGAAGACTGTCTTTACTCGCATCAATGCTCTCTATGAGGCGCGCCCGCAACCCTGCCCATTGCGCGGGATCCACCATGCACTCAAACACGGAGAGCTGCACACGCTGCCCCATGTTTTCACAGTGGCGGGCTACATGGCGCAAGCGCCTGCGGCCTGCCGCATCCTGAGTGTTCACATCGTAGCTTATCAGCACCATCATGATGTTGACGTTACCTCACCACAAAAGGAGGATACGCATCCATATCTCCCCGTATATATCTGGCCAACAGGCGCGCCTGTATGTGCCACAGCATGCCGACCTTCATACGTTCCTTGAGGAAAGGATGCTCTATTTCTTCCGCCTTTCTGGCTTGCCATGCAATGATAACGGCTTTTCGCGTATCATCATCCATAAGCACTGCCCCGGATTCCTGCCGCTTGAAGCCCTTTGCCTTGACCTGCCCTTTGTTGATAAGCGTGCAGGTCAGTCTGTCAGCCAGATACGGCCTGAATTCCTCCATTAAATCTAAAGCCAGGCTCGGTCGCCCCGGCCTGTCGCGGTGCAAAAAACCGACAGCCGGGTCCAGTCCCACAGTTTCCAAGGCGCTGCGCACATCATGGGCAAGCATGGTATAGAGGAAAGAAAGCAGGCAGTTCACGGCGTCCAAGGGCGGGCGCCGGTTACGTCCCGTAAAGCTGAATGTTGTATCTTCACTGGCGATCAAACCGCTGAACACACTAAAATAAAGTTGAGCAGCCTCGCCTTCCACCCCGCGCGTGTTTTCAAGAGGAAGCCCCGCCCTCAGCCGTTCAAGACAATGTGAAAGGCGGACACAGACCTCGTCCGTTTCCGGGTTGGGTTTGTCGCGTGCCGCTCTGCGCAGAATTGTACGGCAGTTATATATCTTGCTGATGGTAAACGCTCCGGCCATTGCTGCGGCAAAGACAGAATCATCGGCTTTCCGGTATTGCTCCCGCCTGAGAAGTACATTACCGGATGTCGGGCCGTGCATGGAGGCCATAAACCGCCCCTGTTCCGTCAGCCAGGAAACCGACACTCCATTTTCCGCGCAATGACCGAGCAGAAAGGGGCTGCATGATACTCGGCCGAAAAGAACCAGTCCCCCCAGTGTGTGTATAGGAATTTTTTTCTTTTCCGCATTCTCAAAATGCACACACACGCATTCTCCATCCTTGGAAAGATAGCTTTTCTGCGATGTAACATACAGTGTGTTCAGATGTTGCTTCATGGCTCTTTCCACAAAGAATTCAGGTAACTTGCAACTCGTCGACCGCCCGCGTGCAAATGCGGAAGGCATACATCCGACAGAGAGCAACCTGGGCAACGCTCGTCATCGGCAGGGGGAGGAAGAACCGTCTGCCGCAACAGGACGTGTACGTCCCGCACCAAGGCAACGGTTTCGGACCGCAACTCTTCCGAAAACTCCACCTCTTCGCGACGGCGGGTCTTGCCGTAAAACAACGCGCCCCGCGGCACGGCGACAGACAGCATTTCCTCAAGACACAACGCCTGCATGCACAGTTGCAGGCGGTCACTGTCATGTTTCTTCGGCCGGCCGTGCTTGTATTCCACAGGAAAAGGCAACCAACCGCCGTTCTGATGGTGGAATTCCACCACATCCGCCGTGCCGCTCACTCCGTGGCGAAAAGAACACAAACGCAGGCCGGTTGCGGTTTTCACATTGCCGCGTATCTCTGTTTTGCCGCTGTCCACCTTGTCATGCAGTAACCGCCCTTCAGCCGTGAACACGTTTTCGCTCCAAACCATGTCCAGATGAATAAGAGCGCATTGCCTCGGGCAATATGAATAGTGCTGCAGGGCGGAAAGTTGGATGAAATCCTCTTCGCTGTATTCCGGCATAATTGCCTACAGACAGATGCTAAAAGCCGGGGATGACTTCCGCAACTAGGCCCGGCGTGGCCGATGCATCAATTTCATACGTACCGTCGTTCCCGACCTTCAGACTTCGATGCACTTTGGCCGAGGAATATTGACCCGCTTTGCAGTTGTGCCGCCACCAAAAAACATGCAGCACGGCCATACTCCCCTCGGGGCGGGCGGAGGATGCATCGTTTTCAAAAAGACGCGGCAGAATGCCCTTGATCACTTCAGCGTCTTTGTCGCTGAACCCGGTCCGCACGGCAAGCTGCGGGTTCATGCTGCCGTAAAAAACATAGATGCCCTTGTCCACGCGATGCTTCATTCCCATGGTGTCCGCCCCGCGTTTTGTGCCGTCTCCTTCACTGTTCACGCTCTTGGTTATCTGGATGCCGGTGATGCTGACCGGTTCTTTGCTGAAGGCCGACCGTACTGTTACCGGCCCGCGGACGGGTATGGACACGCCCGCAATGTCACCATCTTTACCGAAGGCAAAAAGTTGTCCGAAAGCCCGCACATCGAACCATTTGGCGCAGGCTTTTGCCGCGGCTTCGTCGCGGGCGGTTTTTTTGCTGTTAAATACGTCTTTGCCCAAACCGAACTCTTCCGACTCGGCCCGTGCCTTCAATGAAGACATACCGTCGCTTTTCCTGTCGTCGGACTGCACAAATACAGCGAACCCTTCATCCTGCAGCCGGTCGCGGATTTTGCGCTTGATGCAGACATCGGATATTTCGCCGAATCCTTCATAATCCGTACGCGGTCTGTTGCCGTTGAGGGGATCGCCGTTCGGATTGGCATGATCGACAAGAAGAATAACGCCAAAATCGATTTTGTGTTGCAGGCTGCTCATGAACATTCTCCTTCTTCGGCAGGGGGTGTTTCCCCGGATGGTTGTTTTTTATACAGATCCGTCATCTGGCAGTGATAGCCGAGTAGAAATTCTCCTGAAAGTCGGGCATCGGAAGCAAAATCTTCCGGCGATGCGAACAAATCGCAGATGCGCTGCATGAGCTTTTTACTGCGTAGACAGGTCCAGCGTATTTTTTTGTCATTGGCAACCTGCATGCGTCGCATATAGGGACCGATCTGCTTTTCCAGAATAAGCCAAGTTGAGCAGGGATGGTCGGCGAAACGCTGCATCAGGCGTTCAGCATTAGTCGGGCGTTTTTCATCCGCCGACTCCAGAGCGCTGTGTTCAGCATACTCGGCAACCGCCAGCAAGCGGCCATACAGATAGTCACGGGAGGTGATCGTCTCGTCAAGGGCCATAGAATAATTTCTCCTTTCTTCAGGCTTGGGGTTTCTGCCGGAGTAATATCCCCTGTAGATGCCGCACGCAATGCCGAGGACCCTCCGCCACTCCAAGCGCCCCATACCGGCGCGGTTGCAGGCGCGGCGGACCGTATTTTCCAACAGGTCGCGGGGCAGCGGCGCGGCATCGACAATGCAGGGCAGAAGGCGCTCCACCGTGGCACGCTTCAATTTTTCATCAGCACGGCCGCCGTATGCGGCGAAGCATATCTCGTCGGGCCTGGGAGCGCATATCCGCCGGACTATCGAGTTGCTTCGTTTTCCGTCCTGTTCACGGACAATACTGCGGAGCAACGGCCATGCAAAATCATTCTGCCAGCTTTTCAGCCTGCCCAGATACTCGGACCAGAACAGTTCACGGTAAAACGTGACGGAAAGACGGCCGGGCGTGGCTGAATCCAGACCCAGCAGCACAATGTCGTCAGTCGGGTTGAGTGCGGCTTCATAGCCTTTAAGCGCCCGTTGCAGTTGCTCGGCAAAACTCGCCCCTACATCGCGGGTATGGTCCGGCAATTCCGTCAATACCAACGCGTTGTCTTCCCGCGCTTCGGGCAGGCTTTGCTCATCATCGGGGAACTCGTCCTCTTCCGGCAACCAATTGTCGTCAAGCGGATCCGGGATATCTTCGCCCTTCACGGCCCAGGCCACAACAGTCTGATCGCCGTTGCGGCAACCCTGGCGGGCGATAAGCCAGCGCAATGCGTTGTGCGCCATCTGGCTGACTTCGTAGCCGATGCTGCACGCTTCCGGGGCTTCATTAAATTTGCCCCGAAAGGTAAAGCCGGATTCATCATTGGAGGAAACGATCTTGGCGCCGTCGCCGGGGTGGCGAATATTGCGGGGATGCTGCCCGGCAAGGGGCAGGATATCTCCGCTGACCATGCAGACATTCTTTTCCTGCATTTGGCCGGCATAATATGCGCTCCACGCCCGATGCAGAGTCGCGTCTTTCCAGATGTCCGCTTCCGGATCTCCCAGGATCTCAACACGCCAGCAAATCAGCGCATCTCCTTGCTCCTTGACGGTTTTCCCATCGATTTTTTTGGGAGTCAGCACCTTGAAAAGAGGCGAGGCATGCTCTTCGGGCGCTTCGGTGAGTAACTCCCCGTCAGGTCCCGCCTGAAGTATGCCGGCCGCAACCAAATCGTGCATCAAAGTTCCCTTGCGTACATAGTCAAGGACTGCACGGGCTTTAGGGTGGGCTTGGTCCGAAGCGCACCAGCGGGCCAGCCCTTCTTCATAGAGAGCAAAACGGTTTTCCTTCCCGCCTGCATAGTCGCGGGCGCAATAGTGAAGCTTGTCCGCCAGAGGGTGGGCGGCCGGGCCGCTGGTACGGCCGGCGGAATCTTCCGTTGACGGAATGGTCACCTGTTTTTTACCCAGAAACTCCGCCCGCAAAAATTCCCCCTCTCCGTTGATCACCACCATGATATGCACTTGCTGGCTGATATGGCTTACCGGGAGCAGAGGAAACTCCTCCGCCGCAAATCTGGGATTTCCCGCGCAGTGTTCGTAGGTGGCATGCAGTTTTTGAAACCAACTCATAGTATTATAGCCTCCTCCTGCAGACCGCTGAAATTACCGCCCGGCGTGAAGCGTTTTGTCTCCATAGGACGTATGTATTTACGGATTTCGCACTCCTCGGGTCTGGGGAACTGAACAACACCGTTGTGCATCACCGGACGCCAGAAGCGGGCGCGTAATTCATTTTCGCCTGTCTCATCGGGATAATCAAAGCCGTGGAACATGAGCCCGAAGGTCAGCTCGGGCAGATCCGCATACACGCTGTCATGCTCGCCGAAGCGGCAGGGTTCCACATAGCCCTGGCAGTCGCGCGTACCGAGAAAAATGTCCTGGCGACCACCGCGATCCAGCATACGTTTGGCTATTTCATAGTGCTTGCCGTCCACGCGGTCATGTTCCAATTCCGGTCGATGCAGATTCCATTCGAAGTATGCACTGACCTCATAGGCCACTTCGGACAAATAGCTGTATATGGAGAGCGTGTTGCCGCCGGATCTGTAGTTAAGCGGCTTCATACCCTTTGTTTGGGTGCGTATCGGCTTCAGTATGCGTACGGCATGGATAATCCAGGTAAGCGTCGGTTTCCAGTATATGGATTTGGCTATACCTTTCAATGCTTCATATGTTGGGATATGGTAGGAACACTTTTCTCCTCCGATCCGCGTCACAGGATCTGAAAACAGGGCATAGCGCCCGTGTACAAGAAAAGAAATACTGTTGTTCATCAGTCCTCCTTAAAAAATATGATTTTCGCATTGATCATACGTTCCGCAGCGGGCCGGGCTTTTGCCGGACTATTACTTGAAGTACAAACAGAATGTTCCCCAGGTAATAGTTACATAATATATGATGCCGTATCGCCGACAGGTTCGGTACATATACCCGCGGTATCGCTGTACCAGCCTTCGCGCAGGCAAAGCAGGCCGGTTTCAGGCAATACCGTAACTGCTTTTGCGCGGCATAATTGTTTATAAATGCCGGAGTAGAGGTTGACTGTATACCGTTGTGCCTCGCGCAACAAGGTTTTTTTCCGATAAATACCCGATGCCGAAGCAAGTTCCGCGATAATTTCCGCTCCGTGCTTATACGGCACGAGTATGCCCTGTGTCGGGGCATCAATGGGCCGGAACAATGCGGCGGCGGCGGCGAAGGACTGGTACAGCATACGCGTGTCTTGCTTAAACCCGGGATTGCCGTTGTTCCGACCATAAAGCCGGAGCAGAGTGTCGCCGCCCGGGATTGGAAAACTCATGTTTTGCGCCTGCTCATAAAAATAATAGGTAAAATATCGCCGGATCAATTCCGAATTGTTGAGATCGGTATTCGGCGCGCCGGAAAGGGCCGCATCTTCGTGGACAAGCCTGAGAAAAACCTGTTTTCCTGTCTGTATGGCAGGCAGAAAATCCAGATTTTCCTCTCCCGCCGGCACAGCGACAATATGGACCCGCCCTTTGGGCCGTTCCCCATGCCTGTTGCACCGTCCGGCCGCCTGAAGAACGGAATCCAGACCGGCGGCAAAGCGGATGACCGAACCGAAGCTGATATCCACGCCGCACTCAATAAGCTGCGTGCTGACACATATCACGCGTTCTCCGGCATTGAGCGCCTGCTGTATGCGTTCCAAAATATCGATGCGATGCGCGGGACACAGGTGCGTACTGAGGTAAAAAACTTGTGCGCTGTCTTGATCCGAACAGATACGGAACAGACGCTCCGCCCATTTTTTCGTATTGACGACAATGAGGCAGGAGCCTGAGTCCCTGAGTTCTTTCCGGGCAAGTTCGGCAATGGCCTGCTCATCATACGGGGTCAGACAGTGATTGCGGAATGTCACCCGCTGCAGATTGTCAAACAGAACAGGCACATCCGGTATGATTTCGGATTCAGGTGTAATGGACAGTTGTCCCCTGAACGGAAAAGGAAGATTGCCGAGCAGCGGTTGGGTGGCGGTGCAGAGCACGGCGGATGCGCCGCAATCATGCACAAGGAAATTCAAGGCATTGCAAAACATATGTGTGCAGCAAAGCGGCAGAGTCTGGATCTCATCGAAAATGAGCACAGAACGGGCTAAATTATGCATGCGCCGTGCGCTGCGCGTTCCCGATCCGAACAGCGTTTCCAGAAACTGCACCATGGTAGTGAATACCACCGGGCTTTCCCAGCCGGCGGACAGGAGTTTGCTCTGCGGGCTTTCCTTTTCCGGCAAAAGGTTGGAGTGATGTTCCAGCACAATGCTTCCCGCTTCGTCGTCCCGTTCCAGTACGGCGCGGGCTACTGCGGCGTTCTGGTCGATAATCGATGTATAAGGGATAACATAGATGATGCGGTCAAGCCCGTGCTTTTGCGCATGAGCCAGGGCAAAACGCAGTGACGACAGTGTCTTGCCGCCGCCGGTGGGCACGGTAAGGGTGAAAATCCCCCTGTCCGCGCCGCCTTTGGCCGCACAGTGATCGGCAATAACGGCACGCAGCCCGGCAATGGGGGCGGAACGCGGAAAATCGGCGAGTTTCCGCTCCAGGCGGGAGAGAAGCAAAGCCCAGTCCGAAGGGGCAAGGCGTGCGCGCAACGCGGCATATTGTTCGTCTTCAAAAACCGCGCTGTCGATGCGGTCGGCATCCAAAAGACAACTCAGCAAAAATCTGGACAACAGCCCCAAAGAAAAGGGCAGGGCATTCGCATGATCACAGCGTTCATCCTTTGTTTCTACCTTCACGGCTTCCTCCGCGTGCCTTCGGATGATCGCGGCAACACGCTCCCGCATTTCCAGAAGCAGCGGTTTACGCATCAGGGCTTCAACGGCGGCAAGCACGGAAGCGTCCGCTTCGCCCCGGCATTCGGCCAGATGAGTCTTGGCGTCTTCTTTCCGCATGCGCCTGGAAAAGACATGTTGGCCGTCTCGGGCGAGGCAGTCGATAAGCCCTGAATGATGCGAACAGACAGCCAGAGCAAGTATTTGCGCATAATACGGATATTGGTAGCTGTACCGGCTGTAATGCTCCCAGACCAGTTGGGCGCCTGCTGTCGAATGGTCTACTTTCCCCTTGCCGGGCACCGGGACGGAATCCCCGTCTTTGTCCGGTTCGTCCGGCTCTGTCCGGAGGCTTGCGCAACTGCGGATATATTCCTGAAACGATGTTGAATATTTGCCGAAATCATGCAGAAGCCCCGAAAGCCTGCCCGCACGGGGAATACCAGCCTTCTCGGCAAATCGTCCCGCCCTTTCGCTCACGCCTTCAAGATGCTCGCGCACCGTCTGTTCCCGATAGTCGTCCTTTCTTATACGGGCAATGAATTTTTTTGCCATGCCTCCTCCCGTGGTTATATTTGAATCGTATTTTTACGCGGCACCGGCACAAATTGAATTTTTGTACTTTCCCATGTATAGTGTGCGACAGACAAACAATACAAGCCGCGCGAACCCGGCGGGAAACGGAGGACGGAATTCATGGCAAAAGCAAAGGTCTTTTTCACGGATATGCGCTGTCCCACAGGCACCAGTCTGCTGCAGAAACTGGACAGGCTCATGCTCAAGGCAGGCATTGAAAACATAGACTTCACGAAAAAATATGTCGCCGTGAAAATCCACTTCGGCGAACCCGGCAACCTGTCCTTCCTGCGGCCCAACTTCGCCAAAACAGTGGCCGACCGCGTCAAAGCATCGGGCGGCGTTCCTTTCCTGACGGACTGCAATACCCTGTATGTGGGCAGACGCAACAACGGACCCGCCCATCTGGACGCCGCAAACGAGAACGGCTATTCGCCCCTGACGACGGGTTGCCAGATCATCATCGCCGACGGCATAAAGGGAACAGACGACATCGAAACGCCGGTTCCCGGCGGCGTGTTGCTGAAAAGCGCCCTGATCGGACGCGCGATCATGGACGCCGACATCTTTATTTCCCTGAATCATTTTAAAGGACATGAACTCACAGGCTTCGGCGGGGCGATCAAAAATATCGGCATGGGGTCCGGCAGCAGGGCCGGAAAAATGGTCATGCACAGCGACGGCAAACCTGTCGTCAAAAGCAAATACTGTACAGGCTGCCGCTCCTGCGCCAAGTACTGCGCCCAGCAGGCCATCTCCTTCGGCGAAGACAAAAAGGCGCGGATTGACCACAACCGGTGCGCGGGTTGCGGCCGTTGCATAGGCGCATGCAATCACAACGCTATAGTCAACCCCACGGCGGCGGCCAACGACGACCTGAACCGCAAGATGGTCGAATACGCCAAAGCGGTGCTGCACGGCAGGCCCAACTTCCATATCAACATAGTCAACCAAGTGTCCCCGTACTGTGACTGCCACGGTGAAAACGACGCCGCCGTTGTGCCGGATATAGGCATCTTCGCCTCCTTCGACCCCGTGGCCCTGGACAAGGCCTGCATAGACGCGGTAAACGCCGCGCCCGGCATGTGCGGGAGCATACTCGGCGACAAAATAGGCAACGAGGACCATTTCAGCATCATCCATCCCGCCACGGACTGGCGCAGCCAGATCGCCCATGCGGAAACAATCGGCTTGGGCAGCGGAGATTATGAACTTGCAATCGTGAAATAGCAGGCCGGAATTCCGTCTTTCCGGCCTGTTGCATGCATCGATAATTTGATTTCCACTCCGAACTGTATCCATACAGTTTCTTATGTGGCTCCCTGTCAAGCCTCTTCGACCTGTTTTAGAGCATTTCAAAATTGAGAATACTCTGAAAGGCATGGATTGCCGCGCGGCTTCGCCGCTCGCAATGACAAACCTCTGTGCAATGACAACTCACCGGCATTCATGAGAACTTTCTGT
>JAISRC010000161.1 GCA_031273845.1 Desulfovibrio sp. | reverse complement strand
GCAGCCGCGATATTTTTGAGGGTATCGCTCGCAAGGCCCGTGCCGGCTCCTTAAGGCAGCACCAAAACCGACACTACTTGGCTGCTACAAAAAGTGCGAAAAATTCTGGACAGTACCTGAAGATGAGTGCAAGCCTTAGTGTCACCGGTACGGATGCGTGGCTTTAGCCGCATTTGCCAGCTTTAGCTGTTATTCGAAGCCACCGGCTTTAGCCGGTGGAGTATTCACTGAAACCTACCTGATTCCTGAATCTATAAAAGGTTGGCCCAAGCCTCCGAAAGTTGCGCAGGCGGAATTTACCGTACAGATCGTGGAAAACTGTAGGTTTTTTGAAGATGATAAAGAAAATTTTACAAAGACATACAAAATGTTATGTTCATTTAGGAAGATAATCTACAAGCTGAGGCGTTTTATGAAATATAGAAAAAATAGTCGGAGCCGCTGATCAAAATTTGAATCAGACAACGGAACTTTGCAGATCAGCAATTTTAAAGACTTGATATTTTTTCAACTTTCGGCTGATGATGTAGCCGTATCTTTGAATTCGTTGCTTTTCAATTCAAAAAACATCCTTATCCTGTATGACAGGTAACTCTCGCCATTTTATTGTTCCGATCTACCCTTGACGAGCATATTGTCGTCGCTGCTCCGACCGATACGGCCGCAAAAAGCCGTCTGCCCGGATGTAAAGTTTTGTAAATCGGGCATTCACACACTTTTCTATATCGCACTGATTCCACAGGATAATCGGCGGGGCAGGCCTTGTATGAAAACAGATTCGGGGGTACATGCTCCCGGCCGGCGCTGCTGCCGTATTCACTGTATCCATTGCCGCCGTAGCATAATCCACCTTTGTACATGAAAGACTGTCTTCAGGGATGTAAAGTTTTGTAAATTGGTTGTCCGCCATCGTTACACGTAACGCTTGATTTTACAGAGTAAACAGCAAGCCGGCTACACGGATGAAAACAGATTCGGGCGTAGATGCTCCCGGCCGACGCTGCTGCCTGATTCACTGTATCCGTTACCGCCGTAGTGCAAGCCTCTTTTGCTCATGTAAGGCCGTCCGTCAAAGTGTAAAGTTCTGTAAATTGGCTGTACGCCATCGTTACGTATATCACCTTATTTTACTAAACAAATCAATGTGGTCCGGCTAACGAGAATGGAAAGCTTGGAATTTATATAGAAAAATCCACTGGTTATCATTGCTAAAAATTTAAGTGGACATGCTCATTTGCGATCCTGCTATTTCAACGGGTTAACCTTCTTATCCGGACAGTAATGGCCGCCCACGCTGAGTGGAGCGTTCCAAAATCATTATGCTCCAGGCCGGCGGACCGGCGGCAAAAAGGGAACGAGCCCCTTGAAATATGGATAAATCCACACTATTATGTTTGCAGGTTTCAATCTGCAATCTGCGCCGCCGCCGATGACTCCGTTTCGACGGACGGGAAGCGGCCGGCTTGCCTCTCCCTGTGAGAAAGGGCTCAGCGCAAAGGTGCTCCCGGCACGACCGGGAGTCAAGCGAAAATCTCCCTGAATGGAGAGCTTTCAAACCATAAAGGAAATTTGGGTGAGGAGGGCTTTATGGAAGCGGCACAGACAGATCCCGCCATCGCGGCGATGCCCTCCCATATTTTTCGGTTGTTCTCATGATCGACTATGAACGCGACCTGAACGAAGCCCAGTTCGAAGCCGCGGCAAGCACCGACGGCCCCCTTCTGGTAGTCGCGGGCGCAGGCAGCGGAAAAACCCGCACCATAGTCTACCGCCTCGCCTATCTCGTGGAATCCGGCATCCCCGCCTCCTCCATCCTGCTCCTGACCTTCACCCGCAAAGCCGCCGTCGAAATGCTGGAACGCGCCCGCAGACTAGCCGAACACAGTTATGGCCTGCCCAAACTTTCCTCCTCCGAGCCCCTCCTCGATCCCCGCCCTTTCGCGACCGTACAGGGAGGTACCTTTCACTCCTACGCCTATTCCATACTCCGCATTTTCCGCCCCCAGGGCTACAGCGGCAACCTGACGATCATGGACAACCACGACATCCTCGCCGCCTTCCAGCACTGCCGCGAAGAACTGAAAATCGGCAAAGGCGACCGCTCCTTCCCCAAAAACCAGACCGTCAACGCCCTCCTGAGCAAAAGCCGCAACAAGGAAATGCCCTTGGAAGACGCCCTCAGGCGCGACGCCCCGCACCTATTCATGCACCACTCAGCCATGGAAGAGCTGACGGCGGCCTACGCCCGCTATAAAAGGGAAAAATCCCTGCTGGACTACGACGACCTGCTCTTTTCCCTGGAAGAAGTGCTGCTGACGCGCCCCGAAGCCTTGGCCTACTGCCGCGGACGCCACAAATACATCATGGTGGACGAGTACCAGGACACAAATCCCGTTCAGGCCCGCATCGCGGGCCTCGTCGCCGGTCTGGACCCGCCCGCGCAGCGAAAGCCTGAGGGCACCCCGGACGGCTTCAGGGGCAACCTCATGGCCGTGGGCGACGACGCCCAGTCCATCTATGCCTTCCGCGGTGCCGATATCCGCAACATCCTCGATTTTCCCAAGATATTCAAAGGCACCAAAATCATCCGCCTGGAAGAAAACTACCGCTCCACCCAGCACCTGCTGAACCTCTCCAACGCCGTGCTGGAAAACGCCGCCGAAGGCTATGCCAAACACCTCTTTACCCGGCGCGGCGACGGCCTGAAGCCGAACATAGTCCGGCCCCTGTCGGACAGAAGCCAAGCAGCCCACGCGGCCGCGCGCATCATCGAACTCATGCGCTCCCACAGACCGGGCGACATAGCCGTGCTCTTCCGCTCCGGCTTCCATTCCTTCCCCCTGGAAGTGACCCTGAACAAACTCGGCATAGCCTTCAAAAAATACGGCGGCGTCCGCTACACCGAAGCCGCCCACGTCAGAGACGTGCTGAGCTTCCTGCGCCTTGTCCTGAATCCCATGGATTTCACGGCCTTCTGCCGCATGGCCGAGCTTTCCAGGGGCGTGGGGGTCAAAACCTGCCTGAAGATTTATCAGACCGCGCTTTCGGGCGACGGGGAGAAAGCGGCCGAGATGGCGGCCCGCCACCCGGAGCTTGCCGGCGACCTCGCTTTCCTGGAAAATGCGCGCCGGCGCGAACTCACCCCGGTGCAGCTGCTTACGGAAATCATCGAACACTATACCCCGCGCATGGAACTGCTCTACCCGGACGACTACCCCAGACGCGCCCAAGGGTTGGAGCAGCTCATCCAGATCGCCGCCGCATACAAGGACCCGGACCTGCTCGCGGTCGACCTGTCTCTGGAAGATCCGGAAAACCGAGAAGAAGGCGCGGAAGCCCTGACCCTCTCCACCATCCACTCGGCCAAAGGTTTGGAATGGAACGCCGTGCTCATTCTGGACCTAGTAGAAGAACGCTTCCCTTCCCGCCACGCCATGGTCCGTCCTGAAGACTATGAGGAAGAACGCAGGCTTATGTATGTGGCCTGCACCCGCGCCCGCACCGTTCTGGAGCTTTATGTCCCGTCGAGCCTGTATGACAGGTCGGGAGGAGGTACCATGCCGGCCTCGCCCAGCCCCTTTGTGCGCGAACTTTCCCCTTCCCTGTACAGGGAGCTTCAGGAAGGCTGGGACGGCGCGCTGAGCGAAAAACGCCGTCCCGCGCCCGGAAACCGGCTCGGGGGAAATGATTTTTCCCGGCCTCCCCCGGTTTCGAAAATCGTGGATTTCCATACGCACGCAGCGCGAAACCGGAGCCTCCCGCATGAGGACGACAACGCCGCGGCCGAACCCGAAGCCCCTCCGGTCGGCCCAGACGCCTGCGGCTTCTGCCGGCACCGCATCTTCGGACGCGGCAAAATAGTGCAGCATCTGCCCCCAGACAAGGTCAGGGTCAACTTTCCGGGTTTCGGGCTGAAAGTGATCATGGCCTCCTACCTGAGCATGGAGGACGGATGATCCCCGACCTCTGGCGCGACGACGGCCCGGCCCCCGCTTCGGAAGAGGCGATTCTGGCCTTGGCCGACGCGGCCTTTCCCTCCCGATCCCCCCATGTGCCTTTCGGGCGCGGGCACGACTGCGCGGAACTTGTCCGTCCCGCCGGCGGGGACGCGGGCCGTATGGTCCTGTCCACGGACCTCTTTCTTCAGGATGTTCATTTCCGCACGGCATATTTCCTGCCGGAAGAAACGGGAGGTAAGGCGCTCTCCGCGGCCACCGGCGACCTTGCGGCCGCCGGGGCTCTTCCCCTGGGCTTTGCCCTGAGCCTGATGCTGCCGCCCGGCACAAGCGCTTCCGTGATCGCGCGCATCTTTTCCGGCATGGCGTCCAGGGCGCGGGACTACGGGATGGTGCTGGCGGGAGGGGATTTATCCGCGTCCCCGATCATAGGGTTTTCGATAACTGTATGGGGAGCGCCGGCCTGTCCGGGCGCGCCTTTTTTGCGCCGGGGCAGAGCCGCTTCGGGAGACCTCGTCTTTGTCGCGGGCCCCTGCGGTCCGGCCCGCGCGGGCCTGTGGGCGCTGGAAAAATACGGTCGCGCGGCGATGGATATACTGCCCGAATCCTGCCGCGCGCACCTTGATCCCCGCCCCCTGCTGCGCGAGGGCCGAGCCCTGGCCCGTCTGGCCGAGCAACACGGCGCGGAAGGGCGCATTTCGCTCATGGATGTGTCCGACGGCCCGGCGCGCGACCTGCCGCGCCTCTTGGGCGGCAGGGGCGCGGACCTGGACATCGCTCCGGAGATGCTCCACCCGGAGCTTGCGACGGCAGCCGGCCTGATGCACACGAGCCCGGAAGACCTCTTTCTGCGCGGGGGCGAGGACTATGCCCTCCTGGGCGCCTGCCCGGAAGCGCTCTGGCCGGAAGTGCGGGCGGCCGTGCCGGGGGCGGCCCGCCTGGGCCGTGTCCGCCCGGAAAAGGGTTTACGCGTGCGGGGCGTTCCCTGCAAGCCGCGCGGATTTGATCATTTTATAAGGACGCGGTGTTGATTCAGGAACCGGGTACGCAGGGGTCGGACCCCGCCCCTTGCGCCCTCTGCGCCGCAGCCGGCAACTCGTGCTGCCGCACGGAGCCGGATCTGGCGCAACTCATTTTTCCCCTTTCCCCGGCGGAACGGCAAAGGCTTGATGCGGCGCGGGACAGGACCGACGATGAGGCGCCGCCTTGGGCAGCCCGTCCGAACACGAAGGATTTCATACATGCCGCGCACGCCTTGTTTCCGAGGGACAAAAAGCGTATAGACGAGTTGTTTCCGCCGGGCGGAGAGCACTGGTCCCTGCGCCTGCATCCGGACGGCACCTGTGTTTTTCTGGGCGAGGAAGGCTGCCGCCTGCCGCGCGCCTTCAGGCCCGGATACTGCCTGCTCTTCCCGGCATGGGTGGTGGGCGGAATGTTGACCTTGTTTTTCCCGCAGAACTGTCTTATGGCGCGGGAGGGTCCGGCCCGTTGCGCCGGACTGATGGGCACGGACAAAGCGGGACTGTGTCTGATTTATGCGCGCCTGCGCCGTGAATGGGGCTTGGCGCAGATGCCGCAATGTGGGTGATCCGCCCCCGGAAGCTACTATGTTCAGACGCATCATCACTTACTGCCTCATAGCCGGTACGACCCTGGCCATAGCCGGCGCGGGCGCGGCTTTCGCCCTGTACCTATGGGCGGCGAACGATCTGGTGAGCATCACCAGGGTCAGCGACTACCGCGCTCCCCAGGTCACCACCGTTTACGCCCGCGACAAGAGCATCATAGGCTACCTGTTCCGGGAAAAACGTTTCCTGGTCAACCTGGACGCCATGCCGCCGCATCTGACCAAGGCTTTCCTAGCCATTGAGGATGCGCGCTTTTTCGACCATCCGGGCGTGGATTTCCGGGCCATAGCCCGGGCCTTCATCAACAACATGCTTGAAAGCGAGCGCATTCAGGGCGGCAGCACCATAACCCAGCAGCTTGTGAAACGCCTGCTCCTGACCCCGGAAAAAAGCCTGGAACGCAAAATCAAGGAAGCCATTCTGGCATACCGTCTGGAAAACTACCTGACCAAGGAACAGATCCTTTACCTGTACCTGAACCATATTTACCTCGGCAACAGTTCCTACGGGGTGGAGGCCGCGGCCCGGACCTACTTCGGCAAACATGTGGGCGAGCTTACCCTTGCCGAATCGGCCGTTCTGGCCGGCCTGCCCCAAGCACCCTCCAAAAACAACCCCTACACCAGACCGGACAACGCCGGGGAACGCCGGCTCAACGTGCTCGGGCGCATGCTCCAACTCGGCTTCATTACTCGTGAGGAATACGACGCGGCCGTGGCCCAGCCTCTAGTTTACAAACAGATGCCCGACCCTTCCTGGACCGTGGGATCATGGTATCTGGAAGAAGTGCGCCGCCAGCTCATCGCCTTTTTCGACGAGGCCAATGTCCGGCGGTTGGGGCTGGCCATAGACATTTACGGGGAAGAGGCTGTGTACGAGGGGGGGCTGCATGTGTACACTGCTATGGACCCCGTGCACCAGCGTGCCGCTGAACAGGCCCTGCGCGCCGGCCTGCACGAAGCCGACCACCGCAGGGGCTGGCGCGGGCCTTTGGAACAACTGCGAGGCGCGGAGCAGGCCGGCTTCCTGAAAAGCAGCGCCTTCAGTCCCCGCGATCTGGACAACAGCGGTTGGGTCAAGGCACTGGTGCTCAGGGTGGACAAAAACGGGGCGGATGTCGCCCTGGGGAACAGCTACAAGGGCTACATCTCCGTCCGGAGCATGGACTGGTGCCGCACGCCCAACCCCAGGATAGCCGCGGCCGGCGCCGCGAAAATACAGGACGCGACCAAGGTCCTGAGTCCCGGCGATGTTGTGTTTGTTTCCGCTTACGGCGCGACCGGCGACGCAAACCCGACAAGCGCGCCCGCGGACCCGGAAAACAAAAAAAATCCTGTCGAAGCCTATGATTCCGGGTCCGTAACCCCGGACACGGTCATTCAGCTCTGTCTGGAGCAGACGCCGGACCTGCAGGGAGCGCTTGCGTCCATAGAGATAGCCGGCGGCGATCTGGTGGCCATAGCCGGCGGCTACCATTTTTCGCCGGAAAGCCAGTTCAACCGCGCGACCCAGGCCCGCCGCCAACCGGGATCGTCGTTCAAGCCCGTCGTTTATTCCGCCGCCGTGGACCAGGGTTTCACGCCCGGTACCATTGTTTACGATACGCCCTTTGTCCTGCCGGACCGCTACACGAGGCGGATCTGGACCCCCGGCAACGCCGACGGCAAATTTCTCGGCCCCATCCCCGTGAGCAGGGCCATAGCGGCCTCGCGCAATGTCAGCACCGTGCGCGTGGCCCAGCAGATAGGCATGGAAGCGGTGGTGCAGCGCGCTCACGACCTCGGCATACCTGGTGACATACCGGCCGTTCTGGCCGTCAGTCTGGGCAGCTACGAGGCCACGCCGCAGACCATGGCCGAGGCGTATTCCGCCTTCGCCAACTCCGGTAAACGCATCAAGCCGCGCATCATCACGGCGATCGAGAACTGCTGGCGTGAACCTCTGGTCACCTTTGAGGCCGATGTCCAGGAAGCCGTAAGCCCGCAGAACGCCTTTGTCATGGATTACCTGCTCAAGGGCGTGGTCAGCGGGGGTACGGGCAGCGCGGCCCGCGTGCTGAACAAACCCATGGGGGGAAAAACCGGAACATCCAACGACGAGCGCGACGCCTGGTTCATAGGTTTTACTCCGTACCTTGTGACCAGCGTATGGATAGGCTACGACAACAACATCCCCATGGGGCGTTCCGAATACGGCGGCAAGGCGGCCCTGCCGGTATTCATCAAGTACCGCAAGGTGGTGGAGCCTTTCTATCCTCCGGACGACTTTCCGGTGCCTCCGGGCATCACCTGGTCTGCCGGGCAGAGCGATGCGGACGGGAAGAAGGGCGCGGGTTTCCCCATGATCAGCGGCATTCCTCCGCGCTACGATTCCGGGGGCGGCGACGATCTGGGCGAACAACTCATGAAGGAGGAAATGTTTTTTTGATATAATTCAGACCTTAAGACAATTTTATTTTGAAACGCCTCTTCCGGCGCTTAACGGCGAAAGCAAGTTTCGCCTGCGGGGCGGATGGTAGCGCTGTCCCTGCCGGCCCCACCCGTAAGCCGGAAAGACCGGCTGGCGGTTCGCGCTTGCGCAGCCTGAGCATTTTCAACTTTGAAATGCGCCAGATAGTTGTTTACGCACAAGTTCGACGTAGATCGGGTAACGCAACCCCCTGTATAACAAGGAGGAAATATGTTCGGAGGACTGTTTTCATCCAAGGCAGATGCATCACTCACCGATCAAATGCGCGCGATCATCCGTGAAAGCGGCGGGATAGTCCCGGATGGCAAAGAAGGAGGTAGTTCTAAAACTTTGCTCGAAATCATTAAAAACATTTTATTCCGGGAGCGTGATGCCCGTCTCGGGATTTTGCAAAGCCTTACCATGCCCTTCCTCTACGTTGATATTGACGCGTATCTGAGATTCAGCAACATGCAGTGCATGCAGATGCTGCAAATAGACGAACCCCCGGAAAATTACTACGGGAAAACCCTTTCCGAAGTGTTCTACAATGAAAAAGGCCGCGAAACGCTTCTAAAAAAATGCATAGATAACGGCGATTCATTCACCGACAAAGAACTCATTATAACAAGCCGCAAGGGTAACAAACTGAATGTGCTTTGCACGCTTTTTCCTCTTTATGACCGGAATGGGAATTGCTTCGGCGGGATGGGCCTGTATCAGGACATAACGGCTCAACGCACGCTGGAAGAAAACCTGCGGGAAAAGAACGCCCGCATCAGCGAAACGGCGGCCATGCTGGACGGCATAACGCGGAACGCCGCCGAACTGATGAAGGATATCCTGAGTCTGGTCCGGGGGACGGCAGCGGGCGCGGCTGAACAGGCCAGACACCTTGAGGAGGTGCATATTGCCGCCCGACACATGTACCAGACCGTTCAGTCCATAGCGGACAGTTCGTCCAAGGCGTCGGAGATATCGGGTATAGCGGGGGACAGCGCCCTTGAGGGCGAGAGAAATGTGGAAAAGGTTGTCACGGACATCGACAGGATACAGCATCTCGCGCAGAACCTTAAAGCCGATATGGAGAATCTTGAGAAGGAAGCGGAAGGGATCGGCACAATCATGAGCGTTATTTCGGACATCGCGGACCAGACCAATCTGCTGGCCCTGAACGCGGCTATTGAAGCCGCGAGGGCGGGCGATGCCGGCCGGGGTTTCGCCGTGGTGGCTGCGGAGGTACGCAAACTGGCCGAAAAAACCGTGAAGGCGACCAAGGATGTCTCGGCGAGTATTCTTCAGGTGCAGAGCAGCACCAAGGCCAACTCCGATACTGTGGACAAAACGGCCGACACAATAGGTCTGACTATGGAAGCCACGCACAGTTGCGGCGCATCTCTGGAGCAGATAGTCACCTACTACGGCAAGACGGCGGAACAGATACGGGTCATCGCCTCGGCGGCTGCGGAACAGTCCGCGACCGGCGAACAGATCGTCAGGGTCGTGGATCGGGCTTCCTCTGTTTCCAAGGAGATAGATCAGCGCATGAGCAACTGTCTGAAAAGCATACAGGAGCTTGAAGAGCTGATAATGAAGCTCGACTCCCTGTCCAGAGACTTGGTGAGTAATCTTTAGAGCATTTCAAAATTGAGAATACCCTGAAAGGCATGGATTGCCGCGCGGCTTCGCCGCTCGCAATGACAACCCCCCCTATACAGCGACAACTCACCGGCATTCATGACGACTTTC
>JAISRC010000085.1 GCA_031273845.1 Desulfovibrio sp. | reverse complement strand
GTGTGCCGGTATAACCTGAGCAGGCCGAACACGGCCTCGCCGTCATAATAGATGGTGCGCCCTCTTTCTTTCAGCGAAAGATCGCTTGCGCTCAGGACATGCACAAAGGAGCCTGTTGTCTGGTCCTGCATGTGGGTGATGCCGTCAGCCAGCAACTCCATGAGCGGCAGATGCTCGTCCGTGCCCGTTATGTCGCGCCATTTGGCGAGGGCAAGCAGCGAAACGCCGTTGCCGCCGAGCTTGATTTCATCATGTATCTCATCAACAAGAAAAACCGCGCGCTTGCCGGGCATAATCTCATATTCGCGCAGCAGCTCCCCCGTCAGATAGCGCAGGGCGCGCTCCGCGGGCGCGCGGACCTCCTCATCCGCGCTGTATTCCAGGTATTCCAGCAGCGCGTAGGTGGAGGAGGCATGGCGCAGGGCGTTGTAGGAAGTCAGCCGGCGGTCGAAACAGGGCATCCTGCCGTACACATATTTGCCGCTTTTTTCGATCTGGCGCGCCAGCCAGCGCGCGCCGCCGGCAACGGCTTTATCCAGGATATCGGGCGTGAGCCGGCCGGGATCCCTGTGCCCCGTGTACAGGCCGGCTGTTACGGGATCGCCGGGAAGAAGGCCGGGCAGCGGATGCGGGACGCCGTCCTCCCCGCAGAATACCCCGGCGGTTTCGATCATCCATGCCTCCTGGTCCGGGCCTTGCGGCGCCGCAAAGAGGCCGGGGAAACGGCTTGCCGCATAGGTCGCGAAATTTTCCGGGTGGAAGCGGGAAGAATTGTAATCCGCCGGATCGTAAAAAATGGCGTTGGCATTGCATTCCTGTTCCGTCAGCAGGAACGTGAAGGCGGGATCAAGAGCCAGCCCGTAGCGAAAAAAACCCCTCTTGGTTTTTTCCAGCAGGACGCAAAAATCGCCCCAGGAACGGGCTTCGGCGCTTTCCACCCAGTCCAGACGGAGGAAGCGCCCCTTGAGCTTGCGCCGGTTCATACGGCGGCGCAGACGGATGAGGACGTCTTTCCAGCACGCGTCAAAAGATTTTCCGCTCGCGTGCAACGTGTCCGCGCGTTCGTTTCCATCGGACACGGAAAAAATCAGCGTATACGCGGGATGGGGCTGTGGCAGTTGCGGGCAGCGCGCGCTGGCATGTTCGCGCAGACGACGCAGGCGTTCCGTCAGAGTCATGGGCATATCCTCAGTTACATTCCAGTGTATCGCGAAGCAGGCAACATATACAGATAATTTTCGC
Source organism: Desulfovibrio sp. (assembly GCA_031273845.1). Lineage (GTDB taxonomy): Bacteria > Desulfobacterota > Desulfovibrionia > Desulfovibrionales > Desulfovibrionaceae > Frigididesulfovibrio. The sequence continues at coordinate 2,423 of JAISRC010000085.1, read as the reverse complement.
CCGCCGCAAGACCGCTCCGGCATAATCCACCACGCCCGCAGCCGCATTTCTCCAAAAAACAACGAAGTTTTTTTGTGTGGTGGATTGCGGATGACGGCGGATGCGCGGCAAAGCGCAAAATTTCACGCAATTGTCACACAGATGTGGGCATTTTGTCATACATGGGCGCATATGCTGCGCATACTTTCTTCGCTTCAGGAGGCCCAATGAACGTTTTGAGAAAATTGGCGAGTAGCGCTTTGGCCCTGTGTCTTTTGTCCGGAGCTTTTTCCCCCGCACCGGCGTTCGCCGCCGAAGAATCGGCCGCTCCCCGCACCATGACCTCGGTCCTGCTGGAGCAGGCGGCCTCATTCATAGGCGTTCCTGCACCCGTTCAGCAGGGCCGGCCGGACGAGGGGCAGGGCTCGCGGCAGCCGTAGGCGAGTCTTGCGGCCCGAAGGGCTTGTGACCGTTGGCCGGAACGACCATACGGGCATCAGTTTTATTCCGCGAACACCTCGTCAATGGTCTTGGCGTCAAGGATTCGTTCAGCCCAGAGGTCAAGCTGTTCCGGACTTACGCTTTGCAGCCGCTCCCGCACTTCGTGGTCAATAAATTCCGGGCCGAACCGTTTTGTGAGTTGACGTAGCAGAACAGCACTGCGGCCCTCCATGCGGCCCTTGGCTTCGCCCTCCATGCGGCCCTTCTGCAATCCTGCCAACATCCCTTTTTCCATCATTTGTTCCGTCCATTCGCCGAAACGTTCCGCGAGCATGGTGTCCACCTCCTCAAGATCATTTGCTTCGGGTATGGATTCCTGGTGCGCCAGTCGATTTTTGAGCACCCGGCATACCCAGACTGTAAATGCCCGATTCAAAGATTGATATTTTTGTTCCCGCAGCTTTGCTTTCAGAGCGCCGATCGCTTCCCGCAGGCTTTCCGGCCCATCGTAGCGTTCCAGGCGCATCAAACAGGCCGCAAGGCTGTTCATGTCCAATTTCTCGTCAGAAATCCGCCCTTCATCCAGAAGAAAATAGCGCAAGCTCGGTCGGTACCTGTCCAGGCCCGATGAAACAGGCGCGATCAGTTCCGCGACATCCGTACGCGCCGTCCACTTCTCTCTTCCGTTGTATAGAACCAGCGGAAACACCGGGGGCAGCATATCCCCGCCTTTGATCTGTCCGGATTTGATTATATCCTGATACAGCAAGCCGATATACGTCATGATGCGCACGGCCATCCATGTATCTACACTGCTCTGAAATTCTATGAGCAGATAAATATAAAACCATTCATCACGACAGCGTATCCGCCAGATAATGTCATCATGTCGTTCACGCAGGTCATCGGTAACGTAGCTCCCGTTCTGCTTCTCCAAGGTAGCGAAATCCAGATCCCGCACCCACTCTTCGGGAACGAAGTCCCGGATCAGGCTCTCGACCATCTCGCGGTGACTAAAAATATGCTTATAGGAGCCATCGTGGGGCGCAGGTGCTTCGGATACGCTGACCATGAAAGTATTTTTATCCTGTTTGGACTAAACCGACAAGTAGAGAATTTTCCGGGTTGGCGGACTTTGCAGTGCTGCAACCGCCAGGAAGCGCATGTCTGGATTCCCGCTTCCCCTTTCTGCACCTATTTGTTACCGTGTCCACGTTGGCCTCCTTCGCCACGGGTTGAGGCTTTGCCCCGTTTTGCGCACCCTCCCAAAGATATACTTACTTATCGGGTTTAGCTATACCGATATGTGGGGGGAGGCCAATATGTTATTTCGTGAGGCGCGCGCCGCCTATACTCGACGCATTCAGCAACAAAGGACACCACTTTATGAATTCCATAATCAGCAATGGCTTCAGCCTTCTCACCGAACAGCGCCTCAGGGAAATCAACGGCGCGGCGCGCCTCTGGCGGCACGACGCAACCGGCGCGCAACTGCTCTCCATCAGCAATACCGACGAAAATAAATGCTTCGGAGTGAGCTTTCGCACGCCGCCGGCAGATTCCACGGGCGTGGCCCATATTCTGGAGCACTCCGTTCTTGGCGGCTCCCGGAAGTACCCCGTCAAGGAACCTTTCGTCGAACTGCTCAAAGGATCGCTGCAAACCTTTCTGAACGCGTTCACCTTCCCGGACAAAACCTGTTATCCGGTGGCAAGCGCCAATCTGCGTGATTTTTACAATCTCATTGACGTATACCTTGACGCGGTGTTTCATCCCCGCATCAATGAAGACACCTTCCGTCAGGAGGGCTGGCACATAGAGGCCGAAAGTCCGGATGGCCCCTGGACATACAAGGGCGTTGTGTATAACGAGATGAAGGGCGTCTATTCCTCGCCGGATTCCGTGCTGGCCGAAAAAAGCCAGCAGGCGCTCTTTCCCGACATGCTTTACAGTCTTGATTCCGGCGGCAATCCCGAGCATATCCCCGACCTGACCTACGAAAA
>JAISRC010000078.1 GCA_031273845.1 Desulfovibrio sp. | reverse complement strand
AGTTGAAAATGCTCAGGCGGCGTAAGCGCGAAGCGCCACCGCACGCCCCGCAGGCGTAGGCGAAACTTGCTTTCGCCGTTAAGCGCCGGAGGAGGCGTCTCAAAATCAAATTGCCTTAAGGAAGCGCTGATTTATTTCTCTGAGGTAACTCTGCCCCTTCAGACTCTCCCGGCAGGGGAATCATTCCCCTGCACCCTTGATAGATATTTCAGCAGGTTCTATTTGAGGGGTCCGGGGGCCTGTCCGCCCTGAACGAAGTGAAGGCGGACAAAATCTTGTAGTAATTTCTCCCGGCGGGGTACGGGGCGGAGCCCCGATTACATCGGCGTTTCCCTAATTGATTTTGAGACGCCTCCTCTTTGAAAGACTCAGGGCATCACCCTGCCGCAGCGCAACGGCAGATGAAGGGATACCGCAGTGGACTACGAATTTTCATTTCGCCCCATCCTGGATAACTTCGGGATGCTGGCCGAAGGAACCCTGCTCACCCTCGCGCTGACAGCCGCCGGCGCTGTGCCGGGGATAGGCATCGGGGTTCTGGGGGCGGTTTCGCGCTTTTGGCGCCTGCCCATCCTGCACCGGATATTCACGGTGTATGTGGAGTGTATCCGCAATACGCCCTTTCTCGTGCAACTGTATTTCATCTTTTTCGGATTGCCTTCGCTGGGTCTGCGCCTTGAAGGGTGGCAGGCCTCCGTGCTCGCCATGGTCTTCAATCTGGGAGCCTATGCGACGGAAATCATCCGAGCCGGGCTCGTCGCCTTGCCCGCCGGTCTTTTTGAGGCGGCTGCATCGCTCGCCATGACGCGCCGGCAGGCCCTGTTGCTGGTCATGCTCAAGCCGGCCCTGCAAAACGTATGGCCGGCTTTATGCAGTCAAATAATCATCATCATGCTCGGCTCTTCCGTGTGTTCCCAGCTCGCCGTCCAGGAGCTCACCTTTGCGGCCAATCTCTTGCAGGCGCGGACCTTCCGGGCTTTTGAACTCTATCTGTTCATCACGCTTGTTTACCTCCTTCTGGCGGTTTTTATCCGCCGGGCGCTCAACCTGTTCGGACGCAAGGTCATTGCACGGGGGAGGACATGATCCGCTTCACTCTGGGGGACATCCTGAACGCACTGTGCAGCGGCATGGCGTGGACCCTCGCGCTCTCGGGCATTGCCTTCACCTGCGGCGGCGCAGCCGGGTTCGGCGTCATGCTCTTGCGCATTTCTCCCCTTGCCTTGCCGCGCCGGGCGGCAACGGCCTATATTGAGTTCTTTCAGGGCACTCCGTTGCTCATGCAGCTTTTCATCATTTTTTTCGGCATTTCCCTGGCGGGATACGACATTTCTCCGCTTGCCGCGGCCGTTATCGGCCTCACGCTCTATACAAGCGCCTACCTTGCCGAAATCTGGCGCGGCTGCGTCGACGCCCTGCCCGAAGGGCAATGGGAGGCGGCAAGCTGTCTGGCCATGAGCCGCCTGCAACAACTGCGCTTCGTCATCCTTCCCCAGGCGCTGCGTATCGCCGTCCCGCCCACGGTCGGGTTTTCCGTCCAGGTCGTCAAAGGCACGGCCGTAGCCTCAATCATCGGATTCATGGAAATGACCAAGGTCGGGAGCATGCTCGCCAACGCCACATACAAGCCGCTGATGGTATACGGACTTGTGGCCCTGGGATATTTTTCCGTCTGTTTCCCGTTGTCCCTGGCGGCCAGGAGCATAGAAAGGAGCTTGCATGTCTCTCGTGTCCGCTGACGGCATATCGAAGAACTTCGGTGATCTGCGAGTGCTCAGGGATGTGACGCTCAAGGTTGACCAAGGTGAAGTCATCGCGATCATCGGACGCAGCGGATCGGGCAAGAGCACCTTCCTGCGCATTCTGAACGGACTCGAAACGCTGGATTCCGGCGTGCTGTGTATTGACGGGTCGCAGATTACCGGACTGGAGCGCGATCTACGTTTTCTGCGGCTCAAGGTGGGCATGATTTTCCAGCATTTCAACCTCTTTCCGCATCTCAGCGCCGGTGAAAACGTCATGCTCGCCCCCAGGGTTGTGAAGAAGCTGCCCAGAGATGAAGTGCGGGATCTTGCGTATTCCATGCTCGCAAAAGTGGATCTGCAGGACAAGTTCGACGTGTTTCCCGACCGACTCTCCGGCGGACAGCAGCAGCGTGTGGCCATAGCCCGCGCCCTGGCCATGCAGCCCAAGCTGCTTTTGTGCGATGAAATCACTTCCGCGCTTGACCCGGAACTTGTGGGCGAAGTTCTGGACGTTGTCCGCAAACTCGCCGCGGAAGGCATGACGCTGATCATGGTCACGCATGAAATGCGCTTTGCCCGCGACGTATGCGACAGGCTTGTGTTTATGCACCGGGGCCGTATACACGAGCAAGGTCCTCCCGCGGAACTTTTTGCCGCTCCGGCAACGCAGGAGTTGGCTGTATTTATAGGCCCAGCCGCGTGACGGCCCTCAGACGCAAAACTCCGGGGGTGTTAGAGCATTTTGACTTTGAAATTGTATAAACCGACCTACGCGGGTTTGCCTGCAAACCCGCGTAGCGAGATTGGAGCAGGTGGGTTTTGCCCGCCACAAGCGACAATCTCAAGCGTAA
>JAISRC010000155.1 GCA_031273845.1 Desulfovibrio sp. | reverse complement strand
CGAACATACATGGGTCAAGCATAGCATAGACGATAAGTAATGCAAGGAATATTTTTTGACTTCTGGCACAACATTTGAAGTTTTTGATGTGTGACCATTGAAATAATTGATGTTTTTTTTCTAAAAACCGGCAAAAAAGTCGTTTTTTCGGCCTTTTTTTGCCGGTTTTTGTTAAAGACGGGCTAATAGTTTGCAAGAAAAAACTGTTGTAAGAATGCTGCGCCTGCTCTTGTTTTGTACGGATTAAGGTTATATCCGCATCTGCCCGTCCGTCACCCCCAGGTCCCGCAGGCAGAGGTAAAGAGCAGCGCAGGCTTCGGCATCGGAGCCCGCGTGATGGTGTCGCAGTTCTATGCCGAAATGACCGCATACAACCGAGAGCTTCCGGGAAGAGAACACTGTCCCCAACGCGCGTGCCGGCTTGCCCGTCCCTTTCAGGGTGCAGTTGAAGGGCAATCCCGAAGCGGGAATCCCGGCGGCCCGGCAACAGCCTTCAAGAATGCGCCGGTCAAAGGGGGCGTTGTGAGCCAGAAGAAAGTCCGCTCCGCGCAGAAAGGCGGCTGTTTCCGGCCAGAGTTCCGCGAAGGTGGGGGCGTCTTTCAGCACGGACCAGGTCAGGCCGTGAATCCATGTGAACATGACGTTCCGTGAAGGCGGACGCAACAGGCTGTAAAAGCGATCCGTAATCCGCCCGCCCTTGATGCGCGCAAGACCGACGGCGCAGGCGCTGTGAGCTTCATAGCCTGCCGTTTCAAAGTCTATCGCGACACAGTCGCGCGGCGCGACGGCATCTGTTACGGGCGACATCCGGCAGCTCCCGCGCAAAACATGCTACAGCAAGTCATGCATGCCGTACAGTTTACCGGCCTTGCGGCCCTGCATGCGGCGCACGGCGAACAGCGCCCCGTTCGCGAAATTCTCTCTGGAATGCGCCTGATGCGTGACTTCCACACGTTCGCCCGGCCCCAGAAAATACACGGTGTGAACGCCTGCCACATCGCCGCCGCGCAGGGCCTGCACGCCTATTTCCCTTTGCGGGCGTTCCCCGACCATGCCGTCCCGGCAGTGCCGCTCCACGGCGGCCGGCGAAAGCCCGCGCGCTTCGGCCAGACATTCGGCCAGACGCAAGGCCGTGCCGCTGGGTGCGTCCCTTTTCTTGTTGTGATGTATTTCAAGCACTTCAATATCGTAGCTGTCGCCCAAAGCGCGGGCCAGATCCGGCAGCAGCTTCAGCAGGACATTCACCCCGACGCTCATGTTGGGGGAGAGAAAAATCGGCGTCTTACGCGCCAGGTCTGCCAGTTCCGCCTTTTCCGCCGGACTGAAGCCCGTGGTGCCGATGACCTGCACAACCCCGAGGGCGACCGCCGCGCGCGCTACGGCCAGGGAAACGGGCGGGGCGGTAAAATCCACCAGGGTCGCCCCCGGCGTTCGCCGCAACAGCGTGCCGACGTCCGAACCCGCCGGGCAACCCAGGCCGTGCAGTTTGTGCAGGGCGGCCGGGCTTTCGACCGCTCCGGCCAGACGCAGATCGGGGGCCGCGTCCGCCAGCCGCGCCACGGCCGCGCCCATTCTGCCGGCCGCTCCCATAACGATGACGTCTATGACCATGTCGCTCCTCCCGTTTCTCCGCCGCATCGGAGTATTTCAACGTTGAAAATATCCTAATCGGGGCTCTACCCCGAACCCCGCCGGGGGAAATTACTACAAGAGTTTGTCTGCCTTCACTGCGTTCAGGACGGACAAGGCCCCGGACCCCTTCAAATATGGCCTGAAGGGCCGAGGAAACCGTTTTCCCGAAAAACAGTCGGACAATATCAGTATTTCAATCCCATGTCCTTTTGTCTTCTATGGGTCTGATTTGCGGCGGCAGGGTGCCGGGGGCCAGAACCTTGAGCACCGGGCGGAGTTTGATCTTTTCCCGGAAGAGGTGCATGAGTTCGTCCTCGCGTTTGAAAGCGCCGGTTTCGATATGGAGGGTCATTTCGTCTATGCCGCCCGGGTTGGTGACTTCAATCTGCCAGCGTTTTATTTCTTCAAAACGGGCCAACACCTGTTCCACTTGATGCGGGTAGACGAACATGCCTTTGATGCGGGCAGTGGTGTCCACGCGCCCGACAATGCTGCCCAGGCGGGGGCTGGTGCGGCCGCAGGTGCAGGGCGCGCGGTCTATGTAGGAAAGGTCCCCGGTGGCAAGGCGGATCAGAGGGTAGGTCTTGTTGAAGGCGGTGACCACGATTTCCCCGACCTCGCCGTCTTTCAGGGGTATGCCCGTGTCCGGATGGCAGATTTCCACAAAGGCCCGGTTGGCGATATGCAGGCCTGTCTTGTGGAAACATTCATAGCCTATGCAGCCGACATCCGCCGTGCCGTATCCCTGGCGCATGATCAGGTCGAATTTTTTCTCCACCGAGCTGCGGGTTTTTTCCGAAAACTTTTCGCCAGTGACGAAGGCGACTTCCAGAAACATGTCCTTGCGCAGGTTGATGCCTTTTTCCTCGGCTTTCTGGGCCAGATGCGTCAGGTAGCTCGGAGTTCCCACATAGCCCTGCACGCGCAGCTTCTGCATGATCTCAAGCTGGGTCACGGCATTGCCGGGGCCGGCGGGCATGATCGAGCAGCCCAGGTTGCGCAGCGGCTCTTCAAACATCAGCCCGGCCGGAGCCAGATGGTAGTTGAAGGTGATCTGGGTCACATCACCGGGGCGGAAACCGACGGAGTAAAAGGCTTCCGTATATCCCCAATAGTCGTCGCTACGGTCTTCCGGGTCGAAGATCGGGCCGGGGGAGATGAAGATGCGTTTCAGTTCCCCTATATCCTTGGTCAGCAGGCCGCCGAGGCGAGGCCCCATGGACTGCAGGAAAATCAGTTCTTTCTTCTTGAGGATGGGTATATGCTTCAGGTCGCTGAGCTGGCGGAATTTTTCCACGTTGAACTGAGCGCGGTCGAAGCGCTTTTTCACGTCCTCGGAATAGCGGTATGCGTATGAGAGCAGATCCTTGAGCTGGATAAGGTAAAACTGCCTGCGTTCTCCGTCGTCCAGAACTTCGCGTCTGCTGTATATGCCTTCGGTTCGATCCTTGCGGGTCATCAAAGCCTCCTTTATATGTCTCGGCAACGGCGCGGGAGCGCCGTATCTGCAAAGCTTGTAGCGCCTGCTTACGCATAATGCAAGGGGAAAAAAAATTATAAAATAATTTCGCTATGTTATATTGTATTTGACAGAGGCCGCGCGAAAGGGAACAATGTATCCTTCGTCCGGTCAGGACTGGCGATGGTCTTGGCCGCAGCCATATTGCGCATTATAGGGGTATTCTCAAGTTTGAAATGTTCTGAACGCCGGAGGAGGCGTCTCAAAATCAAATTGCTTTAAGCGTAGAATGCTATAGGGAGAGCATGATGGGTGGGATTGACAAGCGCCGTGCCGGTGATGCCGGCAAAGGCGCATTTCCGGCCGGGCCGGTGCCGGCAACCCCGTCGATGCCGGTTGCGGCCGGCGATACGGACAAAGGAGTCCCCCTGACCGTGCTCGGCGTGGACCCCGGCTCCCGTAGTCTCGGCTGGGGATTGGTGCTGGAGCGTTCGGGGGTGCTGAGTCTTGCGGATTGCGGCGTCATCCGGCCCAAGGGAGACAGCTTTTCCGAGCGTTTGGCCTTTATTTTCAATGCGCTTTCAGCAGTAGCGGCGGCGGGCCGGCCGGACGAGGCGGCGGTGGAAATGGTATTCACGCACAAAAATATTCTGAGCGCCCTGAAACTGGGGCAGGCCAGGGGGGTTGCCGTGGCGGCATGCGCGGCCCTGGGTGTGCCTGTATTCGACTACGAGCCGGCTGTGGTGAAAAAAACCTTGGTAGGGACCGGCCAAGCCGAAAAAAGCCAAGTTTCCTTTATGGTCGGCAGAATGCTCGGCGTCAAGCCGGACTGGCCTGTCGATGCCGGCGATGCCTTGGCCTGCGCCGTTTGCCGTCTGAACATGCGGCGCATGGAACTGCTGACATCGGGCAGGCGAAGTGCCCGGGCGGTCCCGTGAGCATGCGGGAAAAATACGCGGGCGGCCGTGAAACGCCCGCTGCCGGTTCGAAACAGGCCGCTGCAGCGGAGGGCGCGGCTGGCTCGCAGGCCGGCGCGCCGGAAGGCGCGGGCGGAGAAAGGCTGTCCGCGCGGCAAAGGCGCGAACTCAGAGTTTATCTGCTGGCCTGCATTGCGGCGCTTGAATTTTTGCTTGCGTCCGGGGCGGTGTTTTACGCCTTTGTCAACGGGTATACCGGCCCGGACGGACGCTTTGTCTTTTCTTTTCCCCTTCTTGCCTTTGCCGCCTCCGGCTTGGGTATCCCGGCCCTGCTCCTGCTCTTTGTGCATTTTGCAGACGTAGGGTTGTTCCGCCCGGCCGGAAGCGTCGGGACCGCCGACGGGAAGGCATGGCACGAGTTGTTGCCGGAGCGGCCGGCGAAACTCTACCGTATCCTGCGCGGCCTGCCGACAGTTGCCCTGCTCGCCGGGACGGTCATTCTGGGCGCGGCATTGCTGACCCTGGACAGTGTGCTTTCCGCCTTGGGCCGACTCGCTTCGGCCCTTACGCCTCATATCGGGACGCTTTTGATCTGCCTGAGCGTCCTGACCGGCCTTATCGCTGCCGGGGTGCTGCTTTTGCGCTACCGCACGCGTAAAATGCTGGCGGAATATGAATACCGCCGGGATGTGCTGGAAAAAACCGGGATAATCATCGTGGAAAAGGACAGCCGCGCTCTGCCGTGGGCCGGCATGGATGTCGAGGCGCGTGTCCTGACGGCCGCCGAAGGCGGATTGCCCGCCCTGCCGGCCGCCGAAAACAAGGAGGCCGGCGAATGACGCGCTCAATGTTCATCCGCAGGTACGCATCAGGGCATACAATTCAGCGGTGAGTTCTTTGAGGCGCCGGATAAGGAATTTGACAACAGGCATCGACAATCTACATCCCTGCCGCGAAGCCGGCTACAGATGGGCTTTGCCCGCCGTAAGCGACTGACTCAAGCGTACAATGCTGTTGTCCGATGCGCGGTATCCTTCATGTAAACCGTTGAGTTATACCCGCGTGGGCCTTGTATGCCTGAACGGTATTACCCATGAGCATGGCTATGGTCATGGGGCCGACGCCGCCCGGCACAGGACTTGCCGCCGCCGCCACAGCGCTGACGGAAGCAAAGTCCGCATCACCGCGCAAACCCTTCTCTGTCACTGAAATCCCTATATCAACCACCACAGCGCCTTTTTTTATCATGTCGCCGCGTACGGATTCCGGCTTCCCCATAGCCAGAAACACAAAATCCGCGTTTCTGCAGTATTCGGCGGCATCCGGCGTCGCCGAATGGCAGACCGTGACCGTGGCATCGGCGCTTGCGCCCTTGGCTCCGAGCATGACGGCCAGAGGTTTACCGACGATGTTGCTGCGCCCCAGGACCACGGCTCGTTTCCCGGCAGGGGTCAGGGCGCAACGCTTGAGCATCTCCATAACCCCGGCCGGGGTGCAGGGGCGCAATCCGGGCAGGCCGAGCATGAGCCGGCCCATGTTGACAGGATGAAAACCGTCCACATCTTTCGAAGGGTCTATGCGCTCCAGACAGGCGCGGCTGTCTACCCCGCCGGGCAGAGGGAGCTGGACCAGAATACCGTCGATATCCGGACGCACATTCAAAGAATCAATCAACCCGAGCAAGGTCTCCGGCCCGATATCGGCGGGCAGACGCAACGTTTCGGACTCTATGCCTATTTCGGCACAGGCACGTTCCTTGTTGCGGACGTATGTCTGCGACGGCTTGTCGTCCCCGGCAAGAATGACCGCAAGACCGGGGCTGCGCCCGATTTTGCCCGTCAGATCGCGGATTTCGCCCGCCAGCTCGGCGCGAATGGTCGCGGCTATGCCTTTGCCGTCAAGCAGGAGCATGTTTTCAGTCCTTCTTTCGCATGGTTGCGCCTTTGCCGGCTTCACGCCTACGAGCCTGAGCATTTTCAACTTTGAAATGCTTAGTCCGCGGCCTCTTCTTCCTCGTCAAGCCCGTAATGGGCGCTCATGGCCGGACCGTAGTAGACGGCGCAGTCCTCAAGCTGCTCTTCGATGCGCAACAGTTGGTTATACTTTGCCAGACGGTCGGACCGGCTCAGGGACCCCGTTTTGATCTGCCCGCTGTTCGTCCCCACAGCCAGATCGGCGATGAAGGCGTCCTCGGTTTCGCCGGAGCGGTGGGAGACTATGGTGGTATAGCCGTTCTGCTTCGCCAGTTCGATGGTGTCCAGGGTTTCGGTCAGGGTACCGATCTGGTTCAGCTTGATCAGGATAGCGTTGCCGAGTCCTTCATCAATGCCTTCGCTGAGGATGACGGGGTTGGTGACAAAAAGGTCGTCGCCGACCAACTGGATGCGGTTTCCAAGGGCGACGGTGAGTTCGCGCCAGCCTTTGCGGTCCCCCTCAGCCAATCCGTCTTCAATGGAGATCAGGGGGTATTTTTCTGTAAATTCAGCGAGATACTTAATCATGTCAGATGAGGAAAGGACCTTGTTCTCGCCTTTCAGGCGGTATTTGCCGTTGTTGTGGAATTCGCTGGCCGCCGCGTCTATGGCAAGGGCGATTTGCGTGCCGGGGCTGTATCCGGCTTCTTCTATGGCTTTGATCAGGTAGCGGAAGGCCTCGTCGTGGCTTTTGAGGTTGGGGGCGAAGCCGCCCTCGTCGCCGACGCTGGTGACGTGGCCGTCCGCGGCCAGGATATCATGCAGGGTGTGGAAGGTTTCCGTGCCCATGCGCAGGGCTTCGCTGAAATCCGGCGCGCCCAGAGGAACAATCATGAATTCCTGAATATCCAGATTGTTGGGCGCGTGCATTCCTCCGTTGATGACGTTCATCAGCGGCACGGGGAGCACTTTGGCGTTCACGCCGCCCAGATACTGATAGAGGGGGAGGGCGAGGAAGCCGGCGGCGGCGCGGGCGCAGGCCAGGGATACGCCGAGCATGGCGTTGGCGCCGAGACGTTCCTTGTTGTCGGTGCCGTCGAGGTCTATGATAACGTTGTCCACATCCACCTGACGCAGGGCGTTCATACCGATTACGGCTTCGGCCAGTTCGCCGTTCACGTGGTCAACGGCTTTGCTTACGCCTTTGCCGTTGTAGCGTTCTTTGTCGCCGTCCCGCAGTTCCAGCGCTTCCCGGCTGCCTGTGGACGCGCCGGAGGGGACGGCCGCGCGCCCCGTGTGGCCGGACTCCAGGCCGACTTCAACTTCCACTGTGGGGTTGCCGCGCGAATCCAGAATTTCTCTGGCCCATACAGATACGATGGTGCTCATAACTTCTCCTTGCGTCATAAAAAGGCAATAGTGAAATGCTCCGGGTAACAGTGCCGTTTAACCGTTTATTCTTTCTTTGTACAGCAGGCGCAGGCCTTCCAGGAGCATATCCGGCAACACGGCGTCGAAGCGGCGGGTGACTTTGGCAACGGCGGGGGCAAAGCCTCCTGTGCCCACGATGCCGACCGGGCCGCGCATGCCCGCGGCCAGACGGTCGCATAGTCCTTCAGTCATGGCGGCAAAGCCGAAGACAAAGCCGTGATTCAGGCTTGTGGCTGTGGAAATGCCGGGCGATGGGGCGGCGTCTTCCACTTCCAGGCTTACGCTCTGGAGTTTGGCTGTGCGCGACGTCAGGGCGGACAGGGAAGAGAGCACGCCGGGACAGATCAGCCCGCCCAGATAGGCGTTGTCTTCCACACAGTCAAAGGTGGTCGCCGTGCCGTAATCAACGGAGATGAGCGAGCAGGCGTTCGGGAACAGACGCCGCGCGGCATAGGCGCCGACCAGACGGTCCGCGCCTACTTCGTGCGCCAGCGCGTAGCGGTTTTCCAGGGGTATAGGCACATCTTCAGGGGCGAAAAGGAGTTTTTTCCCAAAAAAGCGCCGGCAGGCATCGTAAGCGAGTTTGCCGACGCCGGGCACCACGGAGCAGGCGAGGCCTCCCTCCATGTCGCCGGGGTCAAGTCCCTGATGGCGCAACAAGGCGACGAGGACAAGGCCGAACTCATCGGCCGTGCGGCGTTCGTCGCTGGGCAGCACGAAGGAGGCGACCGTCTTTTCACCGTCCCCTATGCCGATTTTGGTGTTGGTGTTGCCTATGTCCAGGAAGAGTCGATAATGCACGGCTCTTTGCTCCGCCGGAACCTTTTATTTTTGTGGACGCGCCGCGGGCGGACTTCACGATGCCCTGCGCGGGGGAACGCCGCGCAGGCCGCGGGCCTTTCGGGCCTCAGACTTTGGCCGCTGTTCTGATGTCGGCGGCGGCGTCGGTTTTTTCCCAGGTAAATTCCGCTTCTTCACGCCCGAAGTGGCCGTAGCAGGAACTTTTGAGGAAAACGGGTCTGGTCAGGGCAAGGCGTTTGATGATGTGATAGGGACGCAGGTCGAAGACTTCCGTGACGGCCTTTGTCAGCACTTCGTCGGGCACATGCCCTGTTCCCAGGGAGGAGGCGAGTACGGAAACAGGCCGGGCGACGCCTATGCAGTAGGCGATCTGCACTTCGCAGCGGGGGGCGAGTCCCGAAGCCACAACGTTTTTGGCTATGTAGCGGGCCATGTATGCGCCGGAGCGGTCCACCTTGGAGCAGTCCTTGCCGGAGAAAGCGCCGCCGCCGTGGTGTCCCATGCCGCCGTATGTATCCTGAATGATTTTGCGCCCGGTCAGGCCGCAGTCGCCCATGGGGCCGCCGATGACGAAGCGGCCCGTCGTGTTGATGAAGATTTCGCAGTTGTCCTTGTTGAACAGGGACGCGGGCAGGGTCGGGTAGATGACCTTTTCCTTGATGTCGGCGATGATTTGTTCCTGGGATATTTCCGGGGCGTGCTGGGCGGAAACGACCACGTTGTTGACGCGCCCGGCCTTGCCGTTCACGTATTCAAGCGAAACCTGGGTTTTGCCGTCCGGGCGCAGGTAGCCGAGCACGCCTTCTTTACGCACTGCGGTGAGCTTTTGCGAGAGTTTATGCGCCCAGTAGATGGGGGCGGGCATGAGGGTGGGGGTCTCGTCGCAGGCGAAACCGAACATCATGCCCTGGTCGCCCGCGCCCTGATCTTCGTTTACGGCGCGGTCCACGCCCTGGGCGATGTCCGGGGACTGTTTGTCTATGGAAGAAACGACGGCGCAGGTCTGCCAGTCAAAGCCCATCTCCGAGCTGTTGTAGCCTATGCCGCGTATGGTGCCGCGGACTATTTCCGGGAGATCGGCGTAAGCTTTGCTGGATATCTCGCCAGCCAGGAAAGCCATCCCGGTGGTGACAAGGGTTTCGCAGGCCACGCGCGAGCCGGGGTCCTGACTGAGCAGGGCGTCGAGCACGGCATCGGAAATCTGGTCGGCGACCTTGTCGGGATGTCCTTCGGTGACGGATTCGGAAGTAAAATAGTATTTGCCTTCGGCAGGGATCATATGGAAGCTCCTGGATATTCGGGGTGAAGCCGGATTTCGCGGTCGGCAGGCCGTCCTGCGCCGACTATATCAATAAATGCGTATATACTTCTTTTTGTATAGTCCGCACCCGGAGTTTTGTCCAGTTTGAAATATTCCCGGAATCCACCGTGCCCAACCGTTCCGGGGCTCGGCCGAGAAGCTGCAACCGTTGCCGCATGTCATTCTGAACCCTTCGGAAGCCCTCAGGGCAGGCTCCGCGGAGCGCAGTGAGAAAGCCATCTTCCAAAAGAAATTCCCTGAACCGGCCCGTTACCCGTCCTGCTCCGCCAGCCAAGCGTTCGCCTCCTCGAAATCCAGGGAGCCTTCGTAGAGGGCGCGTCCGCTGATCACGGCTTCCAGTTTGGATTTAAGGCTCACCTTGTGGAGTTTTTTGATGTCGTCGAGGTCGGACACGCCGCCGGAAGCGATAACCGGGACCAGGCTGGACCAGGCGATCTGCTTGAGCATTTTGACGTTGGGGCCGCTGCGCATGCCGTCGCGGCTGATGTCGGTGTGGACGATGAAGGAAGCGCCCTGGGCGTAGAGCCTGGGCATGACGGCGGCTATGGTCAGGCCGGAGTCCCCGACCCACCCTCTGGTGCGGATGCGTCCGTGCTCGGTATCCAGGGACACGCCGATCTTGTCCGGCAGGCGGGTGCAGATTTCCGCGAAAAGCACGGGATCTTCCACGGCCGCGGTGCCGATAATGATGCGGTCCGCCCCGGCTTCAACGTATGCCGCGGCTGTTTCAAAGGTGCGTATGCCGCCGCCTATCTGCACGGGAATGGAGAGTTCACGGCAGATGTCCGTAACCAGCGCGCGGTTGACGGGCTCGCCGGCGAAGGCGCCGTCCAGGTCTATGAGATGCAGGCGTTTCGCGCCTTTTTTCTGCCAGTCGGCCGCGACCTTGAGGGGGTCGCTTTCGTAGACGGTTTCGGTGTCCGCGCGGCCCCGGCTCAGGCGCACGCATTTGCCGCCCTTGATGTCCAGAGCGGGGATGATGATCACAGCCCCAGCTCCCTGACGGCTTTTTCCATGCCTTCGCGCGCCAGTTCGGCGGCGGTGACCCATTGCCCCCCGCGTTTCAGGAACTTGTCGGTATCGAGCAGGTTGCCGGTGAGGCTGGACTGGGTTTCGTCGAAGCGGGAGCGCGAGATCAGGACTTCGTTGCGCACGTCCACGATAAAGATGTCCGACACGACTCTGGCCGGCGCCACCACGCCGAGGGGGCCGCCGTCGCGTTTGCGGTATTCCAGAACCTGGGGAACGACGAGCAGATCGACGCCCATGCAGCGGCCCACGGCGGACCAGGTGCGCAGGGCGGACTGCGGTGCGCCGCTTTCGACGCCGACCGTCCTGCGGCAATGGGCGGCGCTTGCGCGGCTGCTGAAGCTGTGCCTGGATTCCTTGGCCAGCACGGAGGCAAACTCGACATCCAGTTCGCCGAGGTCGTGTTCTTCAATGTTCGGGGTATCTTCCACCTGATAGCCTGCCAGCATCTCCGACGGCAGTTTCGGCTGAGTGAACCCTGCCAGCCCCAGTTTCAGGTTGCCGACGGGCAGGGGCGCCTGCCGGGGCGTCGTGCAGGACGCTGTGAAGATCAGTGCGAGGAGGCAGAGAGCACCGATGCCGAAAGAGGCGGATGATTTCATAAGTCGAGACTCCCTTTGGTGCTCAGGATGCCTGTGCGGGTGTGGGTTACGGCGGCTTTCAGGGCCAGTCCCAGTCCCTTGCCCGCCGATTCGAGCAAATGATGCCCGTTGTCGCCGTATGCGAAAGTTATATGCAGGTTCATTTTCGCCCCTACGGCCAGGGCGTTGAAAAATTCCCGCCAGAGATCGCTTTCCTGTCCGGCAATGACCGGGGGAAGCAGTTCGCGGCCCCTGCAGACGAGGAAGGGCCGCCCGGAAAGATCCACGCATACCCCGGCCAGGGCCTCGTCCATGGGTACGGCGGCCGAGGCGCTGCGGGCCAGTCCCTTGCGGTCGCCCAAGGCCTGGTCCAGGGCGCGGCCCAGACAAAGGCCGATGTCTTCCACGCTGTGGTGGGCGTCAACGTACAGATCGCCCCGGCACTTGAGGTCGAGGTCAAAGCCCGCCCATACGGCGATGAGGGTCAGCAGATGATCGGCCATGCCGAATCCTGAGTCTATATCCGTTTTCCCTGATCCGTCAATGCGCAGGATCAGGCCGACGGAGGTTTCGCCGGTTTCGCGCCGTATTTCGGCGCGGCGTTCCGGATTTTTATTTCCCCGCATGTTCTTCTCCTTCCGCGGGATGCGCCGGACTGTCCGGATTCGGGGCCGGCTCCGGGGGCAGATCCGGGTTCGGGACCGGGGCGTCCGAAGAAGCGCCGCTTTCCCCGTCTGCCTCGTCTTCCCCGTCGTCGTCCTTTTCCGCCGTTTCGTCCGCGTTGTTCTTTTTCTTTTTACCGAAAAGCAGGGCAATGACAATGCCGATTTCGTAGAGGACGATCAGGGGGCCGGCCATAAGTACCTGGGAAATCACGTCCGGAGGGGTGAGCAGCGCGCCAAGGATCACCGCTCCCAGCACGGCGTAACGGCGGAAGCGCCGGAGCATGTCCGCCGTGACCAGACCGACTCTGGACAGAAAAAAAATGAAGAGCGGCAGTTCAAAAATCAGGCCGAAGGCCAGCAGGAAACGCAGGACGAAACTCAGGGTCTCGTCCATGTCGAGCATGGCATGCACCATCCCTCTGTCGTAGCTCATGAAAAATCTGAAGGCGGCGTCGAAGACGACCGCATAACAAAATATCACGCCGCAGAGGAAAAGCACGGCCGAGGAAACGGCCGCGGGCAGGATGAAGAGTTTCTCTTCCTTGTACAGGCCGGGGGCGATAAAGGCCCAGACCTGGTAAAAGATCATGGGACTTGTCAGGAAGAAGCCCGTTGCCAGACAGACTTTCATGTAGACGAAAAAGGCTTCGGGAGGACTGAGGTACACGATTTGCGCGCCTTCGGGCATAACCGCCGCGAGAGGGGCGAAAATCAGGGCGAAAAGTTTCTCGTTCCAGGGCCAGGAAAGGCAGAAGCCGGCGAGGAGCCAGAGAAAGGACTTGAAAAGGCGGGAACGCATTTCGACCAGATGGTCGCGCAGGGTCATGGGCGTGTTGTCTTCCTCTTCCTCTTCCTCGTCTTCCTCATCGGCATTGTCATTATCGTCGTTATCGCCGCCGGAGCCGTTGCCGCCGCCCTCATCGCCGCCGGCGCGTGCAGGCGTGCTCCCACCAGCGGTGCCGCCCACGAAGCCGTTGCCGCCGCCGCCATCGCCGCCATCGCCCCCATCGCCGCCGGTCACGGCGGCCTCTGTCCCTTTGTCCTCCTTGTCTTCCTTATCTTCTTTATCTGCTTTATTTTTCTCATTTTCCGAAAATTTCCCCCCGTCGCCGCCGCCGGCCTCCCCGTCCGGTACCGCGCCGTTTCCCGGGGCCGCGACGTTTTCTTCCTTGCGGCCTTCTTCGCCGTTGTCTTCTTTGACGCCGTATTCCCCGTCCGTCCCGGCATCCGCATCCTGCGCATCATGAGCCGGCGCGTGTTCCCGCAGTCCGGCGTACGATTTTTTCAGGGCGGCGGCGAGGCCGGGGTGGACGTTACGGTCAAGCTCTTCCTCAAGGTCGGCGGGCAAGCGCGCGTCCTTGTCTTCAGGGGAACTCACCGCTTGTCCTCCGGGGGCGGGGGCACGCCCGCGTCCGGTTTCGGTTCATGCGCGGCGGGCGCGGCATCGGGTTCGCGGCCGGGATCGGACGCAGAATGCGCGGCATAAGAGCCGGTTTCGGGTACGGAAGACGCGGCGTCAGGCTCAGGTTCATGCGCGGAAGGCACGGCATCCGGTTCAGCTTCGGACGCGGAATGCGCGGCGTCAGATTCAGGTTCAGGTTCGGGCGCGGAGGGCACGGCATCGGGTTCGGGATCGGCATCAGGTTCGGGGTCGGGCGGCGGGGAAGGCGTTTTTTTCTTCGTCTTTTTTTTATCGGACGTTTTTTTTGAAGCGCGGTCCATTTCGTCGGCCTCAAAGTGCATGGCGCGCTGGAAATCCGTGCTTATCCTGCGGAAGTCGGACATGACTTTGGCAAAGGTGCGGACAATGCGCGGCAGGTGGTCCGGTCCGAGCACCAGCACGGCCACCACAAGGATGACCAGAAATTCGGTTCCGCCTATTCCGAACATGCCGCGTTCCGCATTCTCCATTTACTGATACAGGCATTGAGAAATAAACTTTTCAACGGCGAACCGCTCTATTTGGGGATTATGCCCGTTCTATTCCCATTCTATGGTGCCCGGAGGTTTTGAGGAAATGTCGTAGACCACCCGGTTCACGCCTCTGACTTCGCTGACGACACGGCCGGAAATCGCCGCGAGAAGTTCGTGCGGCAGGCGGGTCCATTCCGCCGTCATGGCGTCCACGCTGTCCACGACGCGCAGGGCGGCAACATGCTCGTAAGTGCGGGCGTCACCCATGACGCCCACGGTGCGCAGGGGGAGCAGGACGACGAATCCCTGCCAGATCTTGCGCGCCCAGCCCGCGCGCTCCAGTTCCCGGCGGACGATGTGGTCCGCGGCGCGCAGGATTTCCAGACGATCTTCCGTAACCTCGCCGAGGATGCGCACGGCCAGACCGGGGCCGGGGAAGGGCTGCCGCCATATCACCTCGTCGGGCAGGCCGAGCTGCGCGCCCACGACCCGGACCTCGTCCTTGAACAGTTCGCGCAGGGGTTCAAGGAGCTTGAGGCGCATTTTTTCCGGCAGGCCGCCGACATTGTGATGGCTTTTGATGACCGTGCCTTTGGCCGAGTATGATTCTATCACATCGGGGTAGAGCGTGCCCTGGGCAAGCAGACGCACGCCCTTGAGTTTGCGGGCTTCTTTTTCAAAGACTTTGATGAAGAGGCGGCCGATGATCCGCCGTTTTTCCTCCGGGTCTTCCACGCCTTTCAGCGCGGAGAGAAAGTTTTTTCCGGCCCGGACGTAGTGCAGGTTGATGCCGGGCAGGCAACCCCTGAGCATCTCGGTCACTTCTTCGCCTTCGTTCAGGCGCAGAAGCCCGTGGTCCACGAAAATGCAGTGCAGCCTGTCGCCGACGGCCCGGTGGAGCAGGGCGGCGACCACGGTGGAATCCACGCCGCCGGACAGGCCGAGCACCACCTTGTCCCGGCCCGCGGCTTCCCGGCATGCGGCGATGCTGCGCTCCACAAAGGAGCGCATGCTCCAGTCGGGCGTCAGTCCGGCGATTTCAAAGAGGAAATTTTGCAGAATGCGCCCGCCGTTCCGTGTATGGTGGACTTCGGGGTGGAACTGCACGGCGTAGATTTTGCGTTTGTCGTCCGCCATGGCCGCGAGGTCCAGGTTGGGCGTCCCGGCCGTGACCGTAAATCCGGGGGGCGGGGACATGACCCGGTTGCCGTGGGACATCCAGACGGTGAAGGGAGCGTCCTGGGGCAGTCCTTTCCACAGGGGGGAGGGGGCGGTCAGGCTGAGTTCGGCGGGGCCGTATTCCCGGTCGCGGGAGTTGGCCAGTCCGCCGCCCAGGGCGTGGGCAAGAAGCTGCATGCCGTAGCAGATGCCGAGCACGGGCACGCCCGCTTCAAGCACGGCGGGGCTGAGGGTGGGCGCGCCGGGTTCGCCGGCGTCGTCCGGCCCGCCGGAAAGGATGACGGCGCTTGCCCCGGATTCGCGGATTTTTTCGTCAGGGGCCGAGCAGGGCAGTATTTCGGAGTAGACGCCGGCTTCGCGCACCCGTCTGGCGATGAGCATGGTGTACTGGGCGCCGTAGTCGATAATCAGAACTTTCGCGAAATCGGGCATGAGGGCGCTACCTTAAAGGCAATTTGATTTTGAAACGCTCCAAAGCAATTCGCTGTTGAGGCGCTCCGCGGATTACACCCTCCCGGCGACGCGCCGCCGTCCGGGCGGAAGGTCAGCCGTGGTCCACCTGATAGTTGGGGGCTTCCTTGGTGATGATCACGTCGTGCACATGGCTTTCGCGCAGGCCGGCCGGGGATATGCGCAGGAAGCGGGCCTTGGCGCGCAGTTCGGCCAGATCGGCCGCGCCCACATAGCCCATGCCCGATCGCAGGCCGCCCACGAGCTGGTAGAGGTTGTCGCCTACGGGGCCTTTGTAAGGGACGCGTCCCACGATGCCTTCGGGCACCAGTTTTCGGGATTTTTCCTGAAAATAGCGGTCGGCGCTGCCGTCCCGCATGGCGTCGATGGAACCCATGCCCCGGTAAATTTTGTAGCGCCGGCCCTGGTAGAGGACGCTTTCGCCGGGGCTTTCCTCCGATCCCGCGAAGAGGCTGCCGATCATCACGCTGTGGGCGCCGACGGCTATGGCTTTCACGATGTCGCCGGAATACTTGACGCCCCCGTCGGCGATGACGCAGCGATCCAGTTCGTTCGCCGCCCGCGCCGCTTCCTGCACCGCCGTAATCTGGGGTACGCCGACGCCGGCCACGATGCGCGTGGTGCAGATGGAGCCGGGGCCTATGCCGACTTTCACCGTGTCGGCGCCGGCCTGCAGCACGGCTTTCGCGCCTTCGTAGGTGCCGACGTTCCCGGCGACCAGATTGCAGGAGGGCCAGGCGGCGCGTATCTCGCGTATGGCGTCGAGCACGTTGCGGGAATGGCCGTGGGCGGAATCCAGAACCAGAAAATCCGCGCCGGCGGCGAGCAGGGCCTCGGCGCGCGGCATGCAGTCCGCGCCCACGCCCACGGCCGCGCCCACGCGCAGCCGGCCCCGGTGGTCTTTGCAGGAATCCGGATATTTGCGGATTTTCTCGATGTCCTTCATGGTGATCAGGCCGCAAAGCTCCTTGTCGTCGTCCACCACGAGGAGTTTTTCAATGCGGTTTTCGTGCAGGAGATCCTTGGCTTCTTCCAGGGTGGTGCCCACGGGCACGGTGATCAGCCTGTCCTTGGTCATGCGGTCGCTGACGCGGATCTGGGACGGGTCTTTGACGAAGCGCACGTCGCGGTTGGTCAGGATGCCGACCAGCTTGCGGCCCTGCACGACGGGCAGGCCGGAAACGCGGTACGCGCCCATCAGTTCCAGGGCGGCGGCCACGCTGTCGTCCGGTTGCACGGTCACGGGGGAGGAGATCATGCCGCTTTCGGATTTTTTGACCTTTTCCACCTCAAGTTTCTGTGTTTCAATGGTCGTGTTCTTGTGGACGACGCCCACGCCGCCGTTGCGGGCCATGGAAACGGCCATGTCGGATTCGGTGACCGTGTCCATGGCGGCGGACAGGAGGGGAATGTTCAGGCGGATGTCCGGGGTCAGCAGGGAAGACACGTCCACCATGTCCGGCGTGTTTTCGGAATAGCCGGGGAGGAGCAGGACATCGTCGAAAGTAAGGCTGTCGCACGCGGTGAACGCCATAAACGGACCCCTTTGGGAAGCGATGGGAAAGAATAAAGGGGTCTAATAGGCCGCGGGCGCGGCGGCTGTCAAGACGCGAAAAAACAGCGAGGACGGCGTTTCCCGCCCAATAAGCTTGTGTTCATGCTTACTGTCGGCCGCCTACCCAAAAAATCAAAAAGATGGATTCTTCGCTACGCTCAGTAATGACAAGAAAAGAAGCGCGGCGGATTACGGCTGTTGCCTTTGCTTGCCGGATTCACCCGAATAGAGTAGGAATAATTTCATGGTCGCCGCACCCGAAGCATCCATGTCCCACGACGGCTCCTACAAACATCTTTTCGGCTACCCGGAAATGGTTGAAAGCCTGATTAGGGACTTTGTTCCCGAAGAGTGGGTGCGGGATCTGGATTTTTCCACCCTGGAGAAACAAAACGGCAGCTATGTCAGCGACGACCTGCGCGAGCGCCATGACGACATCATCTGGCGCATAAGATGCCGGGGTGAATGGTTTTATATTTATCTGCTCATTGAATTTCAAAGCAGCGTTGATCCATGGATGGCCGTGCGCATCATGACCTATATCGGGCTGCTGTATCAGGATATGATCAAGTCCGGGCCGGTTAAAGCGGGAGATCTGCTGCCCCCGGTGTTCCCTCTGGTACTCTACAACGGACGGACAGCCTGGACGGCGCGCCTGGATATCGCGGAACTGATTGTTCCGGTTTCACCGGCCCTGGCTCGGCACCGTCCAAGCCTGCGCTATTTTCTTCTGGATGAAGGGCAAGTTCCGGATGAGGTCTTGGCAGAGAACAATCTTGCGGCTCTGCTGATGCGCCTGGAACGCAGCAAGGAGCCGAAAAGTCTGCGGACATCGCTTGATGCCCTGAAAAAACGACTGCGTGATCAAAAATATCATTCGCTGAACCGGGCCTTTACCGCCTGGATTGGCAGGCTGATTGAGGGCCGTTCGCTGTCCCGGGAACCCCTGCCCGTACTCAACAGCCTTGAGGAGGTTGACACTATGCTTGCGGAAAATATTGATGAATGGACCGAACAATGGAAAAGGGAAGGAATGTTGGCAGGATTGCAGGAAGGATTGCAGGAAGGATTGCGGGAAGGATTGCGGGAAGGATTGCGGAAAGGCGAAGCCAAAGGCCGCACCGAAGGCCGCACCGAAGGCCGCATGGAAGGCCGCATGGAAGGTCGTAGCGCCATTCTGCTGCGCCAACTCACCAAGCGATTCGGCCCGGACATTCTTGACAGCGCGTTGCAGGAACGTCTGCGGTCTGCCGATCCCGAACAGTTTGACCTCTGGGCCGAACGCATACTCGACGCCGGGACCGTTGACGAAGTCTTTGCCGAATGAAAAAGCCGGAGATTTCCTCCTGCATCCGGCTTTCCTTGACCCGGCAGGGGTATCCTCACCGGACGCCGCCTGCCGCCGGCAAGTTGTCCTGCCCTGTCCGCCGACATGTCCGGCACGGCGTTTTTTGCCCGCGCGCAGATTGCCGTGCCGCACTTTCAGTGCGAAATATTACAGATACGTCCTATATGCACTCAAATAGGCCGGGAAAGCGCAATGCGATGCCGGAAGGATAAAGGAAATTTTGATGAGCGCGGATATTCTTCCAGTCTACGAATTTCTGCACAAGACCATCCGCAACGTCGTGCCCGGCAAGGCATTGCAGCGCCGTTGCATAGAAAAACTACGCGCCTCATTGTTCCCCGAAGTCCTTGAGGACATTCGCATTACGGCCGTCGAGGCGGTGCGGGAAGGCACGGCCGTGCGCCGTAAAATACACGATGCCTCGTATGCGCCTCCTGCCCGCGTCAAAAGCATCGAAACGCGCCTGCCGGAGGGATTCGGCGCGCCGGAAGCGCATATCCCCGAACTCTACGAGTATATTTTCCCGGACGGTTATTGTTTCAGGACCTTCGCCCTTGATTGCCGGCGGCGCTTCATAGCGGACACTTCCGCCGCGTTTAACGACCTTTACAGGAACAACAAGGATATCCGCTCGCGCAGGCCCGTCATCGTCAATGAGGACGCTGTGGCCCTGAACACTTGGCACGCAAGCGGCTATTACACCTGGCTCGTGGAACTGGCCGGGCGCTTGCTGCTCTGTCCGGGTTGGCGGGACAAACTGATCTGCGTGGACGACAATTTCACCTATCAAGACGAAACATTCTCCCTGCTCGGCGTACCCGAGGAGCAGGTACTGGTCGTTGCCGATTATCGACTGTACAAGTTCAGGAGTCTGAGCGTCGTCAACGCGCCGCCGCTTCGCTGTTGTGTTCCGGCGCTGGATGCCGTGCGGGGACTTTCCGGCCTTTTGCCGCGCGAGGATTATGAGGATGCCCTGCCCAAGCGCCTGTATCTGGGGCGCGGCGATATAGGGAACCGCAACGTTGAGAACGGGAGCGAGCTTCTGGCATTATTGGAGAAGTATGGCTTTCAGGAGATACTGTGCTCACAATATCCTATGCACATGCAGATACGCCTTGCGCGCAACGCGGACTATATTGTCTGCACACACGGCGCGGCCGGGACGAATTTGTTGTTCTGCAGACCGAACGTGCGCTTTTTGGAGATGTTCCCGCCGGAGTATGTTGACGCCACCTATATATCCATTACGCAATATCTGAATATCGAGCATCACATTTTGAGAGGCGCGAAATCAATAACAAGTGACAAAAATTCGAATTTTATCGTTGATACGGATAAAGTGCAGCAGGCAGTTGAATTGTTATTGCGGGCATAGCTATAGAATTTTTATAGATGAGGATCTCCTTAAATATATATTCCTGAGTAATTACCATACTGTATATCTATATATTTTATAAATTGAATAGATTATAAATATTATTCTATTTTATATTCTTGTCTTAAATAATTTATTATAATTATATCTATAAATATAGCAATTGTATATCCTATATAAATAACGTCATATTGAAATATAAAATGTGTCAAAAAAATTCCTAAAAGATAATGTGCAGCAGTTATACAATCTAATATAATTATATCAAATCGAGGATAAGTAAAAAGTAAAATTTTTTGTATTAGAGCATTTTGACTTTGAAATTGTATAAACCGACCTGCGCGGGTTTTCCTGCAAACCCGCGCAGCGAGATTGGAGCAGGCGGGCTTTGCCCGCCGCAGACGACAATCTCAAGCGTAA
>JAISRC010000154.1 GCA_031273845.1 Desulfovibrio sp. | reverse complement strand
GAAACGCCCCCTCCGGCGTTTAACGGCGAAAGCAGGTTTCGCCTACGCCTGTGGGGCGGGCGGCGGCGCTTCGCGCATACGCCGCCTGAGCATTTTCAACCTTGAAATGCTCTAAAGCCGTAATGGGCGAACATTTTTCTCTCCTTGGCCGGACGTCTGCCGGGCCTGTTTCCTCTTCAGCAGATCGCCGGCGATCAGAGCCCCGCCCAAGGCTCCCGCAATCTGGGTGTCGAGCTTTGTCTTCAATGCCTTGACGCCCAAGAGTTTTTCAATTCTTTGGACCACGCCCGCATTTTTGGCGATGCCGCCGGTGATGGCGAAATCCTCCTGCATGCCGTTACGTTTCAGCAATCCGGCCACGCGTATGGCCATGGCCAGACAATAGGCGGCCAGGACTTTATCTTTGGACCATCCCGAACGCATCAGATTGGTGGCCGCTGTTTTGGCGAAGATCACGCAGACGCCGGATACCGGCTCCGGTTCTTCGTCAACGGCGAGGGACATGGGGCCGATTTCCTCGACAGGCACTGCCAGCAGGTCGGCGATTACCTCCATTCCCCGGCCGGTGCCGGCCGCGCACTTGTCATTCATCATAAAGGAGGTCACGGCGCCGTTCTCGTCGCAGCCTATGGCCTTGCAGTCCTGCCCGCCCATGTCCAGGATGGTGCGCACGGTCGGGCCGTACAGATAATTGGCGCCTCTGGCGTGACAGGTTATCTCGGTCACGGATTTGTCGGCAAAGGGCACATTGACTCGTCCGTAGCCTGTACCGACGGTAAAATCCAAGTCCGACAAGGTCAGCCCCGTCCCTTCCATGGCCCGGTTCATGGCCTGCACGGCCGAATCGGGGCTGTCGGCGCCTGTCCGCATGTTGGCATAAGCGTACAGTTTTCCGTCCAGTAAAATGACCGCCTGGGTACTGGTGGACCCGATATCCACCCCCGCTGTGACTGCCGCGCCGGGCCGCCGGGCTGTCTCAGGGTTTTTCCATGTGCTTTCCGCCCATCTCCAGTATTCTGTTTTTTCCCTGTGCATAAGCGCGTCCTGTTCAATTACGGCATGTTACGTTTGAAACAGTTGCTTACTGCGGGCAAAGCCTGCCTGCAAACATATTGCCTTAAAGTTGGTCTGCTCTATTGCTGAGTGCAAAAAGTATTTTACTTTCCGCAAGATCGCTTCTGAGAAGAACGCAATTTTCAGTCAGGCCGATTCAACAGCATGTAAAGCTGCACCCAATGCGCTGATATATTCTGAATTTTCCGGAACATAGACCTCACGGCCGATGACGTCCTGCAGACACTTGACAAGACCTGTATTGCGGGCTGTTCCACCAACCAGGATGACACCGTCCACAATGCCCACCCGGCGCACCATGGAATTGATCCTGTTGCACACGCCTTTATGGATGGCACAGGCTATGTCTTCTTTTGATTTTTTTTGATGTATCAGGGAAACCACTTCGGATTCGGCAAACACCACGCATTGGGCGTTCATCGGCACATCTTCGGCGGATTTCAGCGAGAGAGGCCCCATATCGGTCGTTGCAACCTGCAGGGCGCGGGCCATGGTTTCGATAAAGGTGCCGGCGCCGGACGCACATTTATCATTGACTTCATAGGTATCTATCCGGCCGTCCGTGTGCAGTTTTATCACCCGGCAGGCCTCGGCTCCCAGTTCTATGATCAGGCGCATGTTCCCGTCGATATAACGCACGCCCCTGACAACGGAACTTATTTCATTGATATTGCCGCCGGCGAATTCTATTGTTTTCCGGCCCGCGCCGGTGGCTACCACTGCGGCGACCGCACCGGCCGCGTTTTTTATTGCTGCAGGCAACAGGCCGTCATATACGGTCAGCGCGGCGGCATTCGTATCGAATCCCGTCGCACAGAGGGTCTGGGCAACGATCTTGCCGTTTTCGAGAGCGATTCCTTTGGTATTCCGGCTTCCGCTGTCGATCCCGACCGTTATCATCAGTCACCTCCGACCTTGTCGCCAGCCGCCCGGGTCCGGCAATTCAAAAGGCAGCCGGGCACGGGGATACCGGCAAGGCAAGCCTTACGGCGCAGGGAAAAGCAGCGCGGGCAACCTGGAAAATACGGCGATGCCGTTCTGCTCCGTCAACTTTTTCGGGCTTCAGGTGTTACGCTAAAAAAACATCGGTTTTTTCGGAATAACCCAAAGGGTGTAATGGGAGTATTGTTTTTGGCAGGTAATTTAATACTCTTCTCATACGATTTCGGCGCTCAATACGACAGGGACGAAAACGCAAGATCTTTCCCGCGGTTGCACTCACGGGCAAAGCATAGTCGCGGGATCGGAGCAGG
Organism: Desulfovibrio sp.; assembly: GCA_031273845.1. Lineage (GTDB taxonomy): Bacteria > Desulfobacterota > Desulfovibrionia > Desulfovibrionales > Desulfovibrionaceae > Frigididesulfovibrio. Next base: position 3,403 of record JAISRC010000154.1, on the reverse strand, counting down.
CGGGCAAAGCCTGCCGCAAGCAACAATCTCAAGCGTAAAATACTCTAACCCGGGGCGTTCCGCGTTGCCGGGGTTTTCGACCTGAGCAGGGCGCGCGGTACCCCGAAATTTTTCAGCTTGTCGCGCATCGCATCGGTGTCATCAGGCCGGCCGGTGAACTCCACCATGGTGCGGAACCAGGTGACGCCGTTCCCCTCGGCCTGTTCCGTGCGTACCGTGAATCCGGCGGCGCGCAGGCGGCTTGTGAATTTGTCGCAGGTTGCCCGGTCCTTGTAACTCGCCGCCTGATAAACATAATGGTAGACTGCGGCGTCCGGGTCCGGTGCTGAATCCGCTTTTTTGCCGCCTTTTGCCGAAGCGCTTTCCTTCGCGGCCATATTTTTGTTTTCGCTTTTCCGCGCCTGCGGGCCGCCTTTGCCGTCCGTTTTCTTGTCCCGAGCACTCCGGCCCGCATCGTCCCCAGGTTTGACGCCGCTCCGCGCGGCGGGCTGCCCGCTTTTGAGGTGATCGCGGTAGTCCAGGTCCGCGCGGGTGAAGGTGCCTTCTTCGCCCTGTCCGGGCGGCGGGGCGGCGCTTTGTTCCGCCGCATCGTCCTCTTCAGGGGCAACAATACGGGGTGCAACCGGGGCGGAAGCTTCGGGCATCAGCCGCGCAAGTTCAGGTATGCCGGATTCCGGGGTATAACCGCGTCCCAGGACGACACCGAGGAAAAAGACGGTCGCGAACCCCAGGCAGAGCATGACAATGCCGCCTGCCATCTGCGCCGGGCGCAGAATGAAGACAAACTCGCGCTTCCGCCCGCCCGTTGTCGCCTGCCCGACGCTTTTGTCTGTAAGATCCATCTGAATTCCGGAACAATTTGATTTTTGAGCATTGCAAAATTGAAAATGCTCAGGCAGCGGACGGAATTGCTACATTGAGTCCGGAGCGGAAACCCCGATCAGCCCGAGGCCGTTTTTCAGGCATTGCCCTACCGCTCCCAGCAGGCGCAAGCGCGCCGGGGCTGACCCCCGGATTTCGGCGGTCAGTACCGGATGCGCGGCGTAATAACTGTGCAGCAGTCCGGCAAGCTCCATAAGAAAGAAACTTATCAGATGCGGCGCCTCGGCTCCGGCCGCGTCTTCGACCACAGCCGGGAAGCGATCCAGTGTCCGTAGCATATCCAGTTCTACTGGCAGGGTGAGAAGCCTCAGATCGCCCGGATCAGCAAGGTTCATTCCCCGTTCCTGCGCTCTGCGCCGCAGGGCGCATATCCTGGCATGGGCATACTGCACATAGTATACGGGGTTTTCCATGTTGCGCCGGCGGGCCAGGGCGAGGTCAAAATCCAGTTTGCTGTCACTTTTGCGGGTAAGGAACATGAAGCGGGCGGCGTCCGGTCCGACTTCGCGGATGACGTCGGCCAGGGTTTCAAAGGTACCGGCCCGCGTTGACATGGCGATTTGTTTGCCGTCCTGCAAAAGGTTGACCAGTTGCACCAGAACGACGTCGAAACTGTCCTCCGGCCGGCCCAGAGCGGCGACGGCCGCTTTCATGCGGGCTATGTAGCCGTGGTGATCCGCGCCCCAGACGTCGATTACGCGTGTGAAGCCCCGCCTGAATTTGTCCGCGTGATAGGCGATGTCCGAGGCAAAGTAGGTCAGCGAGCCGTCCGATTTGCGCAACACCCGGTCTTTATCGTCGGCAAAGGCTTCGGTTTTGAACCAGAGCGCTCCGTCCTTTTCATAGCTGTGTCCGGCCGCCCACAGATCGTTCAGCGCCTGTTCGACAGCGCCTGTTTCCGCCAGAGAACGCTCGGAGAACCAGACATCGTGGACTGCGTTGAAGTCTTCAAGATCTTTGCGGATACCGTCCAGAATGTTTTTTATGCCGTAAGCGCGGCAACGGTCCAGAGCTTCTTCTTCCGGCAGGGACAGCAGGTCGGTTTCGCTTTTCAGCATTTGCGCGGCGAGGTCCCTGATGTACCCGCCGCGGTAACAGTCTTCCGGAAAGTCCTCCGCGGCGTTTTTGCCCGCGATTTCCCGCGCGCGCGCGAGTATGGACAGGCCGAGGGTGCGCATCTGCCGGCCGGCGTCGTTGATGTAGTATTCCGTTTCGACGTCGAAGCCCGCGAAACGAAGCACACGGGCAAGGCTGTCGCCGACGGCCGCCCCGCGCCCGTGCCCTATGTGCAAAGGGCCTGTGGGGTTGGCGGAAACAAATTCCACCTGGACCCTGGTTCCCCGCCCGACACGGGACGACCCAAAACCGTCGCCCATACTTTCCACCAGAGGAATGCAGGCCTGCCGGAAGGCGAGCGTGAAGGTGACGTTGAGAAAGCCCGGACCGGCGACTTCAACGGAAGCGATATGTTCCGACGATGAACGCAAGGCGGCGGCCAATTTTTCCGCCAGAGGGCGCGGGCTTTGTCCTGTGGCTTTGGCCAGGACCAGAGCCCAGTTCGCCGCCAGATCCCCGAATTTTTTGTCCTTGGGCACTTCGATAACCGCCTTGTCGGGTTTTTGCAGCCCGAGGTCGGCCAGACATTGTCCAAGGAGTGCGTTGAGCAGGGCGCTTGCGCGCATGGCATAATTTCCTGTGTAGTAAAATAGTGTCGCGTCAAGCGGCAATAAGCGAATAAGCGCCGGAGAAGACGTCTCAAATTGCCTCAGAGAGAAAGCATGTGGGCTATCCTGCCGGCGTAGACAGCCGCGGGCGCGTGCCCGCCTTCCACGGTGAAGTCCGCCGCCCCTGCGTACAGGGCCGCCCGTTCATTGTAAAGGTCTTCCAGCGTCTGACCGGGGCTGATGGCCAGGCCGCGTTGCGGTCTTCTGGCGATGCGCTCCACGATAATCGGCAGAGGAACGCTGATGTGTATCAGCGGCCCCATTTTTTTCAGATGTCTGACGGCCTGTTCGCGGTAGACCACGCTTCCTCCGGTGGAAATGACGCATTTTTTCAGATTCAGCCGCATGATCACCGCACATTCAAGGTCCAGAAAATCCTTTTTGCTCATGCTGTCGCTTATGGCCTGGAGATCCGTCCCGTAATAGGCTTCGATGATGTGATCCGTGTCCAGTTGCGGCATGTTCAGCAGAGAGGCCAGTTCCTGCCCGACGGTTGTCTTGCCGGCGCCCGCCATGCCGATGATGATCAGGGAAGCGTCCGGAGGAACGCGTGCGGGATTTATGGAACAGGGTGAACATAACATGCTTTTCGACCTTGCCGGCTCATGATTTGTTGCCGGCCGGCCGGCGGATTGTCAAGAAGGGGATTGCCGCCGTAATCCGCCGCTCTTCTTGTCTTGTCATTCTAGGAGTTTGTCGGACTTTAAGCATGTATTTTCTGTAACATACTGATATTTTTATATATAGCAAATCCGATCAATGAAAGCCGTATATAATAATTTCAGTATGTTATAAAT
>JAISRC010000153.1 GCA_031273845.1 Desulfovibrio sp. | reverse complement strand
TATTTATAACATACTGAAATTATTATATACGGCTTTCATTGATCGGATTTGCTATATATAAAAATATCAGTATGTTACAGAAAATACATGCTTAAAGTCCGACAAACTCCTAGGGAAGCACTGTCTCCTGTCCGAACAAGGGGGATCATCTCCTGACCGGAACAGACAACAGATGAATTGACCGATGAGGAACCTCAAAAAAGGATGTTCCTGTGAAATCCGTGATCAGTTTTGCTGCCGCAACGCTCCGGCAATAACTTTTTGGTAAACGGCCGCTCCGAGGCATGCGCCGATAACGGGAGCGATAAGGGGCACCAGGAAATAAGGAAGGGAAAGGTCGGCGTTCAGCGGGTATCCGGTCATTACGTCGCTTCCCCATCCCGCGAAAAATGCGAAGAGCCGTGGGCCGAAATCGCGCGCCGCATTCATGGCGAAGCCGGTAAGAGGACCGAAGCAGGCGCCGATGAGCGCGACCAGAAGTCCGACGAGCAAACCGCCGAGCCGGGCTCTGGGCGCCGTATTGCTTTCGTCGCCGAGGGCCATGATCAGACACATCAGGACCGCCGTGATGACGAGTTCCACGAGAAAGGCTTCAAAAAATGTGATCCGCGGATGAGGAAAGGTGCAGAATATGCCCGCGAGAGCGGTCATCTGCGCCCGATCTCCGTTTACGGCGGCGATGGATGCGTCGAAAAGCCCCATGTAGAGAACGTAGACGGCCGCGGCGGCGCAGAATCCCGCAAAGAACTGGACAATGATGTAGGGAACGATTTTGCGCTTGTCAAAACCGGCGAAGAGAGCCAGCGCTATGGTTACGGAAGGGTTGAGATGCGCTCCGCTGGCGCCGCCGCACAGATAAACGCCCATGGCGACCGCAATGCCCCAAGTGATGCTGACTTCCCACTGACCGAAGCTTGCCCCCGCCAGTTTCAGTCCGGCGACACAGCCGATGCCGCAAAGGAGAAAGACAAATGTTCCCAGAAACTCAGACAGATATATCCCGAAGTTACCTTTTGCGCCGCCCATAATCACTCCTTTTACAGTTGCTGTTTCTCCTTCGGCCCGCTCCCTCAGATTTTCCGGGGCCTGTCGGGTGATACCGCATATTGCTTTGGAAATCCATTGCAGGAACCCGCGTTCTCTCGGCGCGTCTCCCCCCACCGCGGAGGCCGGGCCGCGCCGTGAAGACGAAGTTGCATTCCCGCCGCAACCGGCCGGGGCAATCGAATAAAAAATGATAACTACTTGAAATAACATATTTTTTAAATCAGCACCTCAAAAATTTATCTTGATATTTCAATATGTTGCCAGCTTCGCTCGATTACCCTGCACAGCAGGCAGATAAAAATTGCAGAATGCGGCTTTTATTTGTAAAGCAACATGATTCTGTAATTCGACTGGGAACATTGCAAGGAGCTTTGCCATGCGCGTCATTGTGGCCCCGGATTCGTTCAAAGGCAGCATTTCCGCCCTTGCTGCGGCCGAAGCCATAGAAGAAGGAGTTCTGCGGGTTTTCCCCCAGGCGGAAATCGTCAAGATCCCCATTGCCGACGGCGGCGAAGGTACCGTGGAAGCCTTGGTGTCCGCCACGAAAGGGACATGCCGCGCGGCAACGGTCAGCGGTCCGCTGGGCGACCCTGTAAATGCCGTCTGGGGGATTCTGGGGGACGGCAGGACGGCGGTCATTGAAATGGCCGCCTCCTCCGGTCTGCCTCTTCTGCCCCCTGAACGGCGCGACCCTCTGCGCGCATCCACCCTGGGTACGGGACAGATGCTGAAAAAGGCGCTGGACGCCGGCCTTTCCCGTCTGATCATGGGCATAGGGGGCAGCGCCACCAATGATGGAGGCGCGGGCTTCGCCGCGGCTCTGGGCGTGCGCTTCCTTGACGCGGCGGGCAAGGATCTGCCGTCCGGAGGCGCTGCCCTGGCCGGATTGCATTCCATAGACCTGTCCGGCCTTGATCCGCGTGTCGCGCATATGGAAATCATGGTGGCCTGCGATGTGGACAACCCGCTTTGCGGTCCGCACGGCGCCTCGGCCGTGTTCGGCCCGCAGAAAGGGGCTACGGCGGATATGGTGCGGGAATTGGATGACGCATTGGTCCATTATGGACGCATTGCCGCCGAAGTCACCGGACGGCGGGTCATGGAAAGCCCCGGTGCCGGGGCGGCCGGAGGCTTGGGTGCGGCGTTGCTGTACTTTACTCCCGCCAGACTCAGGCCGGGGATTGAAATTGTGATGGAGACCCTGGATTTCAGATCCGCGGTATCTGCCGCATCCCTGGTGATTACCGGCGAAGGGAATACCGATTTTCAGACGGCCTACGGCAAGGGGCCGGCGGGCGTTGCCAAAATTGCCCGACAATACGATGTGCCTGTGATTTGCCTCTCCGGAGGTCTGGGCAAGGGGTATCAGGAAGTCTACGCGCAGGGCATAGACGCCGCTTGCGCCTGTCCGCCCGGCCCCATGACGCTGGAAGCATGTATGGCGGCCGGCCGGGAACAGGTTACAGAAGCGGCTGAACGCCTTTGTCGGGTGATCAGGGTCGGGCGGACCATGAAGTGATCCTGGCCCGGATATGATTCCGGTCGCAGGCGCGGGCGGCGGCGCTTCACGCTCGCGCCGCCGGAGCATTTTCAACTTTGAAATGCTAACAAAAACCGGCAAAAAAAAGGCCCTAATCGATTTGCTTCAGGCGCGGCGGATTATGAATCAGATCAAATGAAGGCATTTGATTCGGAATCGCAATCACCTGCCTTGAATTCGTTTTGGGCCTGAATGCACGTCACCGCGACAATATTGACAATATCTGATACCGTACTATCTCTGGAAAGATCGTTCACCGGCTTGTTCAGGCTTTGCAGGACCGGTCCGACCGCCACGGCGCCCGCTGTGTCCCGCAGGAACCTGCACACGCTCTTGCAGCTTCGGGTATCCGGAAAAATGAACACCGAAGCGCGGCCGTCCGCGCCGCCCGGCAGCCCTGCCCGAGTCGGCTCCGCGCCGGCATCGCAAAGCAACGGTCCTTCGATGAACAGTTCCGGCACCTTTTGTCGGACGATGTTGACGGCTTCGGCGGCGTTACCCGCATCGGCCCGTCCGCCGGGGGCTTCCGCGGGACAGGACAACACGGCAATGCGGGGTTCTATGCCGAAAAGCCCGGCCGTGCGGGCCGCGCTTATGGCAATGCCCGCAAGCTGCACGGCGGTGGGACGGGGGTTGATCAGGCAGTCGCCGAACACAAGGACGCGGTCGTCGAAACACATGAAAAAAACCGAGGAAGCAACAGCGGCATCGTCCTTGACTTTTATGATTTCCAAAGCCGGACGCATGAGCCGGGCCGTGGAGTTTACAGACCCGGAAACCACGCCGTGGGCGTCGTTTTTATAGAGCATCATCATTCCGTAGTATGCGGGGTCGCTGACTACATCCTCGGCCTGATCCATGTCCAGACCTTCGTGTTCGCGCATCTTTCGATAAGCTGCGGCGTATTCTTCAAACTTGGGCGAAAGCTCGGGCTGAATGACGGATATATGCGGACCGATGCCGAGGGCGGACATCCTGCCCTTGATGTCTTCGATATTGCCGAGCAGAGTAACGCGCGCCGCCTTCCGCCGCGCCAGAATGTCCACGGCGCGCAGGACGCGTTCCTCGGCGCCTTCCGCCAGCACAATATGCATTTTCCGTGAGGCGGCACGCCTGATTAGGTCGTACTCGAACATCTTGGGTGAAATTTTTACGCTCCCGGCGCCGGCTGGGCGGATAACGCGCGACTCAAGTTCCCCGGTGTCCACCCCGGCCTCGAAAAAGCCGATGGCCGTATTTATTTTCTGGGCATTGTCCGGCTCAATTCTTCCTCTGCGCTCGCCCAGACTTTGCACGGCGCCGATGGTATCGCTACGGACGGCGATGATCGGCAGCGCCGAACCGGCCCAACCGTCCACAAGCCGGCGCATGGTCCGTTGCGGCTTGAGATTTCCGGTAAGCACTACACCCGCGATGTCCGGATAGCCGGCAGACAGACGCGAGGCCAGACAGGCGAGAATCACATCCTCGCGGTCTCCCGGCGTTATGACCAGGCAGCCCGGCCGCAGATAGGCCAGAAAATTTCCCACCTGCATGGCGGCTACAAGATAATCCACCACCAGCGTGTTAAGACGGTCTTCCCCGAACAGAACCTCCGCGTCCAACCAGTTTTTGACGTCGCCCACGGTCGGCATCTTCAGGTAAAGGTCCTCGGCAAGCAGACAGGCCACAGGCGGAACGGGAACATCCGCATACTGCCGTATGGCATCCCGTATCTCCGTCTCCTCTTCCGCGGCGACCGAGGCGCTGTTGACGATGCAGGCCGCAACTTCAATATTCTTTTTATACAGTGCGTCCAGAATACTCTGCGCGGAAGATATAATTTCCTCTTTTCCCCTATGCCGGGCGTCGCAGATGACGGCGACGGGTATCTGCAGTGCGCCGGCTATATCGATATTGAGCGCTGCTTCAAAGGCATCATTATTGCCGGTGAAATCCGTGCCTTCGCAGAGAACAAAGTCGTAATGATTTTCAAGATATTTGAATTTATTGGAAATTATTTCCAACATTGCGGCATGTCGGCCCTCGTCGATCATCTCTCCGGCTTCGCGTCGGGTCATGGCATAGGCCGCATCATAGGGCATATCCAAGCCGAAATGGGAGAGTATCAGATTGATGGTATGGTCGCGGTTATCCTTTTGTTCGTGTTTATTACTGATGACCGGGCGAAAAAATGCCGGCCTGCGCACGCGGCGCGACAAAAGCTGCATTATTCCCAAAACAACAGTTTCTTTTTCGCAACGGTCTTCACCGGCGGTAATGTAAAGTTTTCCGGCCATACCCTCCCCCTATAACATTTTACGCTTGAAACAGTTGCTTGCGGCGGGCAAAGCCCGCCCGGCAACTATCCCGTGGCAGGGGTTTGCAGACAAACCCCTGCAAAGCAGATACATTCCCACACTCTCCCCTCAATACTCATTTCTCCGGTAGGTGTCAAACCTGCCCACCACATAACCGAAATCCACCACGCTTTCTATCCTGTCATTCTAGGAGTTTGTCGGACTTTAAGCATGTATTTTCTGTAACATACTGATATTTTTATATATAGCAAATCCGATCAATGAAAGCCGTATATAATAATTTCAGTATGTTATAAAT
>JAISRC010000151.1 GCA_031273845.1 Desulfovibrio sp. | reverse complement strand
GTATTTTCTGTAACATACTGATATTTTTATATATAGCAAATCCGATCAATGAAAGCCGTATATAATAATTTCAGTATGTTATAAATATTTTAAGGCAAAGTCCGACAGGCTCCTAGAGGTTCCCTTTGGTGATATCAGACAAGATTCCTGGGTTGCTGGAAGCTCCTGGCGAATTCTATCCTGGAGGGGCAAGCCGGCCGGTTCCCGTCCGCCGGCGGAGGAGCCGGTTGTGGATTGAAACATGAGTTTTCCTTTCTGAACGACAGAAGAGGTCGCGCTGTAACGGAGCGGAAGGGCTGCGGATTCCGGCCCCGCGAGGGGATACTTGTCTCGGGCGGGGGGGCGTGCTATAGGCAACGCGTGAACAGGGACACGCTGATTTTCATTGTCTGCTCATACGGCGCGATGCTGTTGGGCATTTGTCTGCCGCAGTTCGGCGAACCCTTGCGTCATCTGTTGACCATGATGCTCATGGTGCAGCTCCTGCTGTGCTTTCTGGACACCGGAGCTCCGGACGCGGTCGCAAGCACCGCTGACGTTGCCGGTCTGCCCGCTTTTCTGGGGATCAAGATGCTTCTGACTCCCCTGATCTGCTGGGGCATTTTCGCCCTGATTCTGCCCCGCTATGCTTTGGGGGCCATACTCATGGGGGGAGTTTCCATAGGCGTGACGGCGCCTTTTTTCGGCCGTCTGGCGCGGGCCGACGTCACGTTCATCATTGCCGGGGTGGTGGCAAGCTGTCTTATTTTGCCTCTGACCATGCCCGTGCTGGTGGTGAGTTATCTGTATGCCGCCGGGCAGGAGGCCGGCTCGGAACTGTGGGCGGCCTTTTTCAAGACGGGTCTGGCTCTGGCCCTGTATATTTTTGTGCCTTTCGCCGTTGCCCGCGGGATGTGGAAAACGGCGCCCGCTTTGGCAAAGGGCATTTTAAACCGGCGTTACGTCATTTCCGTATCGTCTATAGCCTGTTGCATGTTCGTGATTTTTTCCCGTTTTTCCACCCCGTTGCGGGCCAATCCCTTTATGGTGGCTGAAGCCCTGGCAGGGGCTTTTGTGCTGGCCGTCATTTTTTTGGGCGTGGGCATCTTTGCCGGACGCGGCATGAGCGCCGCCCGGAGCGTAGCCTGCGCCGTGAGCATGGGTACGGCCAACAACGGTCTTGTGCTCATTCTGTCGGCACAGCTTTTCGGGTTGCCGGAAGTTCTGGTCACGGCCATGTATTCCGTGCCTCTTTTCCTGTTGCTTATTCCCTACCAGCGTTACGCGGCATGGAAGGAAAACGGGCGGCGTCCTGATCCATATCACGGGGCGAAGAAGAAGCGGCGATCAGATAACGATCCCCAGCGTAAAATGCTGTAGCGAAGGCGTTCTGAACGCGCCGAGGGCCGCGCCCGATCTCACGCCGAGGCCCGCGTCCCGGATAGAGACGTTTTCGGCTCCCCCATAATTTTGCCCGCAGGCTTCGTATGCGCCGCCGTTTCCCGACCGGGATTATAACAATTTCGTCGTCAAAATACCCTGCACTATTCAATATAGGTCCCATGAAATTATATAATAAATAAAATACAAAAATGTATTTTATTTATTATATAAATTTTTACATGAATTCCGCGTAGTTTTCGGGATATACGCATATTGTCCGGTCCTTGCCGGACAGGCTGCCCCGCCTTTTACTTCTCCGTAACAAACATAAATGTAATATTTCCCTGTCCGGTGCAGGGCATGTCCGGCTTTTTTATTTATATTCATCTGAATTAATTATGTATATTTTTTACGGCACAAACTTTGCGTCTGCAGGGTAACAACCGGCGAACATCCTGTTCCCCGGCGCTGACTGTCACGGAGAATCAGGAGAGAAAAAGCCATGAGACAAGTCGCTATTTACGGGAAAGGCGGTATCGGCAAATCTACAACCACGCAGAATTTGAACGCCGGTCTCTCCACCATGGGCAAAAACATCATGATCGTCGGCTGCGACCCCAAGGCCGACTCCACCCGCCTTATCCTCGGCGGTCTGGCTCAGACCAGCGTTCTGGATACTCTGCGGGAAGAAGGAGAAGACATAGAGCTTGATCTGGTGTTGAAAAAAGGCTTCGGCGGCATCCGTTGCGTGGAATCCGGCGGCCCCGAGCCGGGCGTCGGCTGTGCCGGGCGGGGCAGCATCACCTCCATCAACCTTCTGGAACGCTTGGGAGCGTATACAGAAGATCTTGATTACGTGTTCTATGACGTGCTCGGGGACGTGGTTTGCGGCGGTTTCGCCATGCCCATACGCGAAGGCAAGGCGCGGGAAATTTACATCGTGTGCAGTGGTGAAATGATGGCCCTATACGCGGCCAACAATATCTCCAAGGGCATCCGAAAATACGCGAACACCGGCGGGGTGCGCCTCGGCGGACTGATCTGCAACAGCCGCAAAGTTGACGGCGAAGCCGAACTGGTCGCCGCCGTCGCCAAAGAACTCGGTACGCAGATGATCCACTTCGTCCCGCGCGACAATATGGTGCAACGCGCGGAAATCAACAAAAAAACCGTCATTGAATACGCCCCCGACTGCACTCAGGCAGACGAGTACCGCACCCTGGCGCAAAAAATAGACGGAAACGACATGTTTGTAATTCCGGCTCCCATTTCTCAGGACCGCCTTGAGGAACTCCTCATGGAACACGGCCTGCTCGACGCCTGAACCGCGACAGCGCACAATCCGGAGAACAGCCATGTTGATGATTCGCGCCATTATCCGACCGGAAAAAATGAACAACGTGCTTTCCGAGCTGTTGAACGCCGGGTTTCCGGCAGTGACCAGACTGGACGTCTACGGACGCGGCAAACAGAAAGGCCTCACCGTCGGCGAGATACATTACGACGAACTGCCCAAGCAGATGCTCCTGATCGTGGTCAACAGCGAGGACAAGGACGACGTCATAAACGTCGTCATGCGCACCGCCAAGACCGGAGAAGGACATCTCGGCGACGGTCGTATTTTCGTCTCCCCGGTGGAAGAGGCATATACCGTCAGTACCGGCAAGCCGGGGCTTTAGAGCTTTTTGCGAATGAAATTGAATGTTCCGGCGGCGACTGCCCGCCGTCATGCAGGCATAGGTGAAACCGTGTTTCGCCGCTGAGCGCCGGAGGAAGCGTCTCAATATCAAATTGCTTTAGAGCAGATCAAACTTTGAAAAAATGTATCCGCCCTAAACGCCGAAGAGAGCGTTTCAAAACCGGATTGTTTGAATGCATTTCAACTTTGCAATGCTCTCAAGCGCCGCAAAAGCAATGTGCCTGAAGCGGACCGACGTTGTAAAAGGAGTTCCCATGAAAGAAGTTCTTGCCATACTGCGCAGCACCAAGGTCAATCACACGAAGAACGCGCTGTCGGCGGCGGGATTTCTCGGCTTTACCTGCGCCTCCTGCCTCGGGAGAGGCAAAAAACTGGTGGACCCGAACCTGCTCAGATTGATTATGGAAAGCGGCAATCTGCCCATGACGGCGGCGGGGGAATCCATGACCGAGGCAACGCGCCTCATCCCCAAACGCATCTTTTCCATTATCGTTCCCGATGAGCGGGTAAAGGACGCCGTGGACGTCATCATCGCCGTCAACCAGACACAAAACCCCGGCGACGGCAAAATTTTCATCACGCCTATACTTGAGTCGTACAGTGTCCGCATAGGCGACATAGCCGATGTCATATAGAGCGTTCGGCGAATGACATTGCGCAATACTCCGGCGGCGGGCATCCGTCGCCCGCCCCGAAGGCGCGGGCGAAACCGCGTTTCGCCGTCAAGCGCCGGAGGGAGCGTTTCAAAATCAAATTGCTCTGCGAGCGAGGAAAGGCAATGGACGCAAAAGCCGAAGTCTTAAGCCGGTACAACGCGAAGGTATTCAAGAACCGCAAAGATCACATCCGGCGGGTGGATCGCTCCGGCGACGGCGCAGCGGAAATAGCCGCCAACAGCCGCGCCGTGCCCGGCATCATGACGAACAGGGGCTGTTGTTACGCCGGATGCAAGGGCGTTGTGGTGGGTCCGATCCGGGATGCCGTGACCATCACCCACGGCCCCGTCGGTTGCGGCTTCTATTCCTGGGGTACGCGGCGCAACAAGGCCAGAGCCGGAGAGGACGGGAAAAACTTCATCCAGTACTGTTTCACCACGGACATGCAGGAGCCGGACATCGTGTTCGGCGGCGACAAGAAGCTGCGTCGGGCCATCAAGGAGGCCATGGAAATATTTCAGCCCAAAACCATATTTATCTGCTCCACCTGTCCCGTCGGCCTCATCGGCGACGACATTCACGCCGTAGCGGCCGAGGCGGAAAAAGAATACGGCATCACCTGCACGGCCTTTTCCTGCGAGGGCTACAAAGGCGTAAGCCAGAGCGGCGGGCACCATATCGCCAACAACGGTCTGATGAAACGCATCATCGGCAGCAATGATACGCCTCCTGCCGCGAAATTCTCCATCAACCTCCTCGGCGAATACAATATCGGCGGCGACGGCTGGGAGGTGGAGCGCATTCTCAAGCGCATCGGCTACGAAATCGTTTCCATTTTCACCGGCGACGGCAATGTCGAAGGTATTTCACGCTCCCATCTCTCCGATCTGAATCTTGTGCAGTGCCACCGTTCCATCAATTATGTGGCGGAAATGATGAAGAGCGCTTATGGCATAGACTGGCTCAAGGTCAACTTCATCGGTATAGATGCGATTTGCGGATCCCTTCGCAATCTGGCCGAGTACTTCAACGACGAAGACCTGAAACAGCGCACGGAAGAAGTCATTGCCGAGGAAAGCGCGGCCATAGCCGAAGACATGGCTTTTTTCAAAAGCAAGCTGGAGGGTAAAAGTGCCGCCCTCTTCGTGGGCGGCAGCCGCTCCCACCACTATCAGGCCCTGCTGAAGGATCTCGGCGTGCGCACTGTGCTTGCCGGTTACGAATTCGCCCACCGCGACGACTACGAAGGCCGGGCAATCATCCCGGAAATCAAGGAAGACGCCGACAGCAAAAACATCGAGCACCTGGATGTGGAAAAAGATCCCAAGTGCTACCGGGCCTTCCTCAGTCCCGAACGCTACGCGGAACTGAAGCAGAGCATAGATCTCGAGAACTACGGGGGTATGATCCGCGATATGCCGGACGGCTCCTATGTGGTTGACGACCTCAACCATTTTGAAACGGAAGAGTTCACGAGACTGCTCAAGCCGGACATCTTTTTCTCCGGCATAAAAGACAAATATGTGCTGCAGAAAGGCGGAACCCTGTCGCGCCAACTGCACAGCTACGACTACAGCGGCCCCTATGCCGGCTTCCGGGGGGCGGTGCTTTTCGGCCGCGATCTGGTCATGGGTCTGTACGCGCCCGCCTGGGGCATGGTCACCCCGCCCTGGAAAAAAGCGCCCGCGGGGACGGGGACGGAAGGAGACGCTTCCCATGCTTGACCTCACTCCCCGAACAATCAGCGAGCGCAGCGCCCTGCGCATAAATCCCTGCAAGACCTGCCAGCCCGTCGGTGCGCTCTACGCAGCCCTCGGCGTACACAAATGCATGCCGCACAGCCACGGCAGCCAGGGCTGCGTTTCCTATCACCGCACTTTTCTGACCCGGCATTTCAAGGAACCGGCCATCGCCGCCTCCAGTTCCTTTACGGAAGGCGCCTCGGTCTTCGGCGGCGGTCCCAATCTGCGCGCGGCCGTCAAAAACATCTTCGACATCTATAACCCGGACATCATCGCCGTGCATACCACCTGTCTGTCGGAAACCATAGGTGACGACCTGAACGCCTATATCCTGGAAATGTCCATACCGGACGACAAGATCGTGGTGCATACGAACACGCCGAGCTATGTCGGATCGCACATCACCGGCTACGCCAATATGCTCTCCGGGTTCATCCGCTACCTTGCGGACGAGCGCGCGGCAAAGAACGACAACACAGCGCTTTTCCCCGGCTTCGTCAACCCCGGCGACATCAGGGAACTCAAACGTATGCTCCTGCTGCTGGGCCTGCCCGCGATTATTTTTCCCGACCAGAGCGGAGTCATGGACGCTCCTATGACCAATACTTACGCCATGTACCCCAAGGGCGGCACAACCATTGAAGAAATCCGCGCCTTGGGTGGCTGCGCGCGGACGCTGGCCCTCGGCCGCTTCGCCTGCGCGGAACCCGCGGACCTGCTCGAAAAAAAATGCAAGGTGCCCTATACCGTGTTGCCCCTGCCCATCGGCGTGGCGGCTACGGACGCCTTTGTCATGGCGGCCGCCGAAGGCGCGGGCGGCGGCGTGCCCGAGGAGCTTGAGGATGAACGCGGCAGGCTTCTCGACCTGATGCTGGACGCGAACCCGTATTTTTACAACAAAAAAGTCGCCGTATACGGCGACCCGGACACGGTGGAGGGGCTTACCTCCTTTATCCTGGAACTCGGCATGAAAGCCGAATACGTCATCACCGGTACCCCCGGAGAAGAGTTCAGCCGCCGGATCAATGCCCTGTTACACAGATACGAAACAGCGGACTGCACGGTCAAGGCCGGCGCGGACCTCTTTGAACTGCACCAGTGGATCAAGAACAAACCGGTGGATCTGTTGCTGGGCACGTCATACGGCAAACAGATTGCCAAAGCCGAAGACATCCCTCTGGTGCGCGTCGGCTTCCCGATTCTGGACCGATACGGGCACAGCTACATGCCTGTAGTCGGCTACCAGGGGGCTGTCCGGCTGGCGGAAATGATCGCCGATGCCTTGATGGACAGGCAGGATCGCGACTGCGCGGACGAAGACCTGGATGTTGTAATGTAATTCCGGTTCCGGATAAAGCACGGGACATGCCATGTACGCTCAAGTGCTGGAAGAACGAAAAAGCTCCATACGGCTTGCAGCCGATGCGGACGCCGCCCCGATCCGTTGCGGGGCGGACAGCGTGTCCGGAGCCGTGAGCCAACGGGCCTGCGTCTACTGCGGCGCGCGCGTCGTGCTCAACCCGATAACGGACGCCTTTCATATTGTGCACGGTCCCATAGGCTGCGCAAGCTATACCTGGGACATACGGGGCAGTCTGAGCAGCGGCTCTGAGCTGTACCGCAACAGCTTTTCCACCGATCTGCAGGAAAGGGACGTGGTCTTCGGCGGGGCGGAAAAACTGGCCGCCGCCGTCGATGAGGTCATGCAGGTTTACGCCCCCCGGCTTATCTTCATTTACTGCACCTGTATTGTCGGGGTTATCGGCGACGATGCGGAGGCGGTGTGCCGCAACGCGGAACGCAAGTACGGCAACAGGGTCATCGCGGTGAAGGCTCCCGGCTTTTCCGGCAACAAAGCCGCAGGCTACCGCCTGGCCGGCGAAGCCTTGATGCATCTCCTGATGCCGCACAAGAATCAGGCCCGCTCCGGGGGCGTCAATATCCTGGGCGACTACAATCTTGCCGGCGAAATGTGGATCATCGAAAAATACATGCGGGCAATAGGTGTACCGGTCATCTCGACCTTCACGGGCGACTCTTCATACAAACGCCTGCTCCGCGCCCCGTCCGCCCGTTTGAACGTCGTGCAGTGCGCGGGTTCCATGATCTACCTCGCCCGGCTCATGGAAAAGGAATTCGGTATCCCTTGGATAAAGGCGAGTTTTTTCGGCATAGAGGATACCGGGACCGCCATCCGTCAGGTGGCGGATCTGGTGGGGTCGGCGGAAACGCGGCGCCGTGCCGAAGCGTTGATCCGCAGAGAATCCGGGCGGGTTTCGCGTCTGGTTGAACCCTATAAGGCGCGTCTCGCCGGGAAAAAGGCGGCCGTTTTCGTCGGCGGCGGCTTCAAGGCCGTCTCTCTTGTGCGCCAGTTCAGGGAACTGGGTATGAAAACCGTGCTGGTCGGCACGCAGACCGGCAGACCGGACGAATACGAACTGCTCGGCAGCTTGGCCGACCCGGACACGGTCATCCTGGACGACGCCAACCCGGCGGAGTTGGAACGCTTCATGCGCGAAAAGGGCGCGGACATTCTGGTGGGCGGCGTCAAGGAACGTCCTCTGGCCTATAAACTGGGCATCGCCTTTTGCGACCACAATCATGAACGCAAACACGCTCTGGCCGGGTACGAAGGGGTGGAAAATTTCACCAGGGAAGTGAATCTTTCCGTGAACAGCCCTGTCTGGCGTTACGTACGAGGCTAGCCGGATGAGTTCCCGCATCGTCAACCTGAATACCGATCCCTGCAAGATGTGCATGCCCCTCGGCGCCGTGAACGCTTTCTACGGCATAGCGAGATGCATGAGCCTGCTGCACGGATCCCAGGGATGCAGCACCTACATACGCCGGCACATGTCCACCCATTACAACGAGCCGGTGGACATCGCTTCTTCTTCACTCACCGAGGAAGGCACGGTTTTCGGCGGAGAACGGAACCTGATCAAGGGGCTGGACAACCTGATTTCCCTCTATAAGCCTGAAATTATCGGCGTAGCGACAACCTGTCTGGCCGAAACCATAGGCGAGGACATGCCGGGTATAATCCGGCGCTATTATGAGAGCCGGCCCGACTGCAAGGTAAAAATCGTCACCGTCAACTCGGCCGGGTATTCGGGAACGCGCTACGAGGGCTGGTTCCGCGCCCTGCATTCTCTGGTGGACCAGACGGAACCGGACCCCGACCCTCATGCCGGCGTGAACGTCATTACCGGGCCCGTCAGTCCCGCGGACACCCGCGCCCTGAAACGGCTGCTGCGCGGTACAGGCCTTGATTTCACGCTGTTGCCGGACATTTCCGACAACCTGGACGGAGGCTGCGGTTTACCCTACAGCCGCCTGCCGGCAGGCGGCACCCCCATCGCGGCGATAGCCCGCATGGCCGGCGCCCGCGCTACCCTGGAACTGGCGACTTTCGTTCCCGAGGACGCCTCGCCCGGCCGCCTGCTTGAAAAACAGCACCACGTACCTCTGCTCCGCCTCAACGTGCCCGTGGGCCTGCGCGATACGGACGCCTTTCTCAAAAGTCTGGAGGATCTGGGCGGCGTCGTTCCGGCCGAAGAACGCGAAGAGCGCCGGCGTTACCTCGACGCCATGGTCGATGCGCACAAACATAACGCCCTCGGCCGGGCGGCCGTCTTCGGCGAACCGGACCTCGTCCACGGCCTGACGCGCTTGTGCTGTGAAAACGGCCTTGTGCCTGTGGTCGCGGCTACCGGCGCCGACTGCCTTGCCCTCAAAACGGCGCTGGAGGAAGAAATCCGCCCTGTTGCAAAAAATGTCATGGTCTCGCGCTTCAGCGTCCTGAATGCCGCCGACTTCGACGACATAGGAGCGGCAGTCGCGGAAAACGGGGTCAATCTGCTTATCGGCAGTTCCGATGGACGCCGTCTGGCGCACAAGCGCAACATCCCCCTGGTGCGTTGCGCTTTCCCCGTGCATGACCATATCGGCGGACAGCGTATCCGCACCCTCGGCTATTCCGGCGGGCTGCGACTCCTCGACGACTTTGCCAACGCCCTGATCGGCAGCAGGGAAACTTCCTTCCGCACGGAAATTTTCAACCGCCGTTTCGGTGCCGAGGACGCGGACGCCGGGCCGAAAAAGCAAGGCGGGCCGATCCGGAGCAACACGGAAAAAAGCGCGACGCATCCCTGTTTCTCCGAGGCGGCCTCGCACAATTGCGCGCGCATTCATCTGCCCGTGGCTCCGGACTGCAATATCAGATGCAATTACTGCGTACGCGATTTTGACTGTCCCAACGAAAGCCGTCCGGGAGTCACCAGCAAGGTGTTGTCGCCGATGGAAGCCTTGGACCGCTTCCTGCGCGTCAAGGCGCAGATGCCCGGCCTGAGCGTTGCGGGCATCGCCGGTCCGGGCGATCCTCTGGCAAATTTCGCTGCAACGGCGGAAACCCTGCGCCTCATACGGCGGGAAGACCCGGACATCACTTTCTGCCTGTCCACCAACGGCCTGCTTCTGCCCCTGTATGCCGCGCAACTGACGGGGCTGGGCGTGAGCCATGTCACCGTTACTGTCAATGCCGTTGACCCTGTCGTAGGCGCGCGCATTTACAGCCGGGCGACCTATATGGGCGCGCACTGCCGGGGCGAGGCGGCGGCGGCGATCCTGATGTCCAACCAGTTTACCGGGCTGAAGCTGCTGGCGGAAGCGGGCGTGGTTTGCAAGGTGAACATCGTGCTCATCAAGGGCATCAACGACGCCCATGTGGAAGATGTGGTGCTCAAGGTCAAATCCCTGGGTGCGTCCATTGTCAATATTATGCAGATGATTCCCGTGCGCGGCAGCGTCTTTGAAGATATGCCCATGATCAGCAACAGGGAGCATGCGGCCCTGCGCAAGCGCTGTGAGGTGCATCTGCCGCAGATGCACCATTGCCGGCAGTGTCGGGCGGACGCCGTGGGGCTGTTGGGTTACGATCAATCCATCCGCCTGCGGGATCCCGCCTCGGCATTGATCCCGCCTGCGCGCCCGGCAGAGGATGTGGAACGCCGGCCCATGAAAATCGCCGTTGCCTCGCGTAGCGGGGTGGTGGTGGATCAGCATTTCGGATTTGCCGAGCAGTTCTATATTTATGAAAGCAACGGATTGACCGCGCGTTTGCTCGAAGCGCGGCGGGTGGCGGGCAAAGTCTCCGGTTGCGGCGCGTGCGGCGGCGGCCCCTTGCCGGAAGGACCGGAAGAAAGGGATCAGGGCGGCGGCAAAATCGCCAAAGCGATTGCAGCCGTGGCCGACTGCCGCGCCGTGGTGGCCATGCGCATAGGCGATTCCCCTGCAAGGCAGCTTGCGGAAAAGGGCATCTCCGTATTCTCGACCTATGACAGTATAGACAAGGCGGTGACGGACGCAGCCCGCCGTTGTCCGGGCTGAGGACCGTCATGCGGATTACGGATGTCACCCTTGTCTGTCTGCAGCGTTCCGGACGCGCCGTAGGGCGCGAAGAAGCCGGACTGTGGCGCGGTCTGTTGCAGGACATCGGCGCGGACAACGTCGAAAATCTGCCCGCTCCCGGCGTGTATACGCCTGTTTATTGCAAAAGCGCCTCGGACTGCGGCACGGAAATTCTTGCCGGTCTTCATGCGCGCTCCGGCCTGCCTCTGCGTATTTTCGGCTTGGACAACGCCCTGCTGCGCGAGGATTACCGTGCATTCCAGGCGCACCTGAGGGAAAGCGGCCTTCCTCTGGAACCCGCTTTCGGCAACGATTTCGGTTGTGCGACGGCCTTAGGGTTGACCTGGCTCTCGGAAGGAGGTGAAACTCTGGTCTGCTCTTTCGCGGGCATCGGGAATCTCGCCCCGCTGGAAGAAATCCTCGCGGCTCTGCATCTTTCCGGCGTAAAAAAATATCCCGGCCTGTCCCTCCTGCCCCGCGCGCGTGACCTTTTCACCCGCCTCGGCGGCGCGGAATGCGTGTCCGCGGACGGGACGAAAGCCGTTATCGGCACCCTCCTTTTTACTGTGGAATCAGGCGTTCATGTGGACGGGCTGCTCAAGGACCCGTCGCTCTATGAACCTTTTGCCCCGGAACTGGTCGGGGCCCGGCGCCGCATCGTTCTCGGCGCGCATTCCGGGCGCGGCTCGGTACGCTTGCGTTGCTCCCTGTCCGGGCTGCCCTGCGCGGAAGGACAGGACGCGGAACTCGCGGAGGCTGTGCGCGCGTTGGGCCGCGAACGCGGACGCTGCCTGCGCGAAGACGAATTTCTTGCCCTTTATGACCGAGTCTGCCGGAGGAGCTATGCGGCCGCTGTGGGTGGTTGACGTGACTCTCCGGGATGGGGAGCAAGCGCCGGGCTTCGCCTTTTCACGAGAAAAAAAAGTCCTTCTGGCGCGTTTGCTGGACAGATCGGGCGTGCGCCAGATCGAAGCTGGCGTCCCTTGCATGGGCAGGGAAGAACAGGATGACATCCGCGCTGTAAAAAAAGCCTGCTCTTCGGCCCTTGTTTCCACATGGAACAGGGCGCGGCGCGCGGATATCGAAGCGGCGCTGGATTGCGGGGCGGATTTGCTGCATATCTGCATGCCTGTTTCCGAACTCCATATCCGAAAAAAACTTGAGGTGGATCCGGAAGAAGCTCTGGACAGCTATCTGGAATGCGCGGCGGCGGCCTGCTGTCACGGCACGATGGTAAGCGCGGGTTTTGAGGACGCCTCGCGGGCCGATGCGCGTTTTATGCTTCGCCTCGCGAGCGCTTTGGCGGCGGAGGGCGTTTGCAGGATACGGATCAGCGACACGGTGGGCGTGCTGACCCCGTTGCGGACTACCGCTCTGGTGCGCCTGCTTTCCTCCGCCGGTCCGGAACTGGAAATTCATGCCCACAACGACCTGGGTATGGCGGAAGCCAATTCCCTGTGCGCCGCCATAGCGGGCGCACGCTATGTCGACACGACAATTTCGGGCATAGGCGAAAGGGCAGGCAACTGCGGCCTGTCGCGCTTTACACGCCTTGTCGCCCGTTGCGGTCTGTTCTCCCTCAACCTTGCCGAAGAAGACGCCCTGCGCGTTGAACGCGAGGCCGCTCCCCTTCTGCAACGCGATGAAATCCTTTTGTCCGACCGGAGCAACCTATGGAATATGCAGCCGTTGCCGTCATAACAGACAGGCAGGGCAAGCTTGCACGCTTTTCCGATGACGTGCTCGCACGGGTATACCGCAGGGAAAAGAGCGGATGGGTTCTTTCCGCGGCGGTTCCCTTTCTCGCCGAACCGGGGGAGAACCCGGCCCGGATGCGCGGCAGGCTGCGTGACTTTGTCGCCGCTCTCGGAGACACGCGCATTCTGATCGCTGCGTCCATAAGCGGCATTGCCTATTCCGTTCTGGACCAGCGTGGTTTCCGCCTCTGCGAAATGGACGGTTTCGACCCGGAGTGCCTCGATGCCCTCATAGAAAGCCTCAATGCGCCTTCCAATGCGTCCGATGTGCCGGACCGTCCTATGGCTACCGGCGAGCCGGGCGTCTACGAATGTGATCTGATGCTGATGCTGCGGGAATATCCTGAACTTTCCTCCAAAAAAATTCTGCTCCCTTTTCTGGCCGACGCCGCTTTTACGGAATTGCGCATTGCCTGCGGCCATGTGCCGCCCTGGTTGCCGCCCGAGATGAAGCGGCGGGGATTCGTCTGCAAGGGGCCTACCGCTGAAGGCGGCAAATTGCGGTTGCTCATTTATCCTCCGAAGGCAAGATAAATTGCTGATTTAAAAATTCTTGTTATTTCAAGCTGTTATCAATTTTCATCGATTGCCCTGTCGATAGCCCCCCGGCAGAGGGGGGTATAGATTTTAATTAATAATAAAGGTATATTATGATATATGTTAGAGCATTCCAACGTTGAGAATTCTCCAAGGCAATTTGATTTTGACCATAATACGCCGCATTGCCTGTCTTGTCATTCTGAGCGTAGCGATGAATCCATCTTTTTGATTTTTTTAGAGCATTTCAACATTGAACATGCTCTATGGCCGCACTGGAGCGGGAAAACACGGGAAAAGTTTCTTTTGAAGGCAAGAGGCATGGATTCCCATGGGCCGCAAACGGCCCTCGGAATGACAGAAAGTTGTCCTGAATGCAGGTGAGTTGTCGTTGCACAGAGGGCTGTCATTACGAGCGGCGAAGCCGCGCGGCAATCCATGCCTTTTAGAGCATTCTCAATTTTGGAATGCTCTAGGAGTTTGTCGGACTTTAAGCATGTATTTTCTGTAACATACTGATATTTTTATATATAGCAAATCCGATCAATGAAAGCCGTATATAATAATTTCAGTATGTTATAAAT
>JAISRC010000149.1 GCA_031273845.1 Desulfovibrio sp. | reverse complement strand
CGATGGGTATTCCAGTATACGTTGCGCTTTTTTTCCATTCCAGCATAGACAGGAGTGCAGATTACGCATCTGTTCCATGCAGTGTTGCGCGGTCATGCGCATACCAGCCTGCTCAAGTTTGATTTCAAGCAGACGCAGATACGCAAGGGCGATGATACAACTCAGGAAATGGCATCTGATCTTCGAATCCGTCCAGTGGCGGATCGGGGATATGCTGATCAGGTCATCATTTTTAGTCTGGCGAAATACGTCCTCAACAAGGTATCTGTCCAGGCTGGCCTGCACGATGGCATCCGTGCTCCAGTCCTGCAAATCAGTAATCAGGATATTTTTGCCGAATTTGTCGATATGCCTGCCGATGCGGTAATAATTCTTGCGAAATCCCAGAGAAAGACGGCCATCCTGATATGTAAAGGTCAAATCATACAGATCGGAGGGCATATGCATATCTTCACAAATTTGTGCGTAACGCCCACGTATCGCCTTTTCCTGCCGCCAACCACGCGCATTATTCCTGACCTTGGCCCGGATCTCGTACAGCGCGGATTGAAGTTTTTGCAGTCTGGGACCAAACGAATGGAGTTGTTTACTGGCAGTGAGCGGATTGTACGTCACCACGACACTACGCTCTTTCCCCCAGTATTCTCCACTCGTGCGCCAGGCACGGAGCAGATCGCCATCCCGTCCCTTGTCCTTGAGCTGCTGATTACGCCGCGTGGTAACCGGATGGAACAGATCCATATCGGCATGGACAAGTTCTTGCGCAAAATACGGAGAATAGGTGGTGATAAAGTGCGTGCCATCCATCTCATCGATGGTGCGGAAATTATCCGGAGCATTCATGCCCTTGTCAAAATGGAAGCGGAACCCGGACGCATCATCCTGAAACTTGAGGGCGTGTATCGCCCGGACGGCACGGAGCTTGTCCTGCAATCTGTGGAGGTCACCTGATGAGCGGCACATCCATATGCGAACTCGCCACGCTCCCCACGCCCGGCGTCATTGAAACATTGTCCTTTGACGCCGTTTTTGCGGACATGGCGCGGGACTTTCAGCAGCGTTACCCGGAGTTCACCGCTTTGCTGGAATCCGACCCGACCATCAAGCTGCTGGAGGTCGCTTCATATCGGGAACTGCGCCTGCGCAACCGCATCAATGAAGCTGCCAGAGGGCAGATGCCGGCCTTTGCCGCAATGACCGATCTGGATCACCTCGGCGCTTTTTACGGTGTTGAACGACTGGAAGGCGAGGGCGACAGCGCCCTGCGCCGCCGCATCCGGCAGCGGATCATGGGGTTTTCCAATGCCGGGGGCGCGGTCATGCTCGGCTTTGACGTCACCCGTTCCTGGCTTGTCGGCAGACTGCACGTTGCGGGTATCCATCGGGTGGAACTGCTCACGCCTGAAAATGATGTCCGCATCCAGCCCTGGCAGGTGGCGCGGTTGAATGTCTGCACCCTGCACTACGCGGGACGGGGCAAATGAGCATTCTGCCGTCAAACGCCAGCCTCAATGAAATCGCGACGGTTGATTCCACCGACATCCTGACGAAACTCGGCGCAAGCGCGGATCTGATTGCCCGATTCAAGAGCGTTCCGGGTGATCCGCTTCTGCCTTTTTTGATTTGGGAGTATGGGCTTGGCGAGATACAGCAGTATCTGATTGATCCCCGCCGCGTCATTGCCGAGGGCATCCAATGGCAGAGACTGCGCGGCACTCCCGCAGCCATGCATATGGCCTTCGGCTGGATCGGCCAGACGCTGACCATCGAAGAGGAGCAAGGCGCTCACTGGGTGACCTATCAGCTCGGATTGCCGCAGATAGAGCATTTTACGCTTGAGATTGTCGCTTGCGGCGGACAAAGCCCGCCTGCTCCAATCTCGCGGCGCGGGTTTGCCTGCAATCCCGCTGCAGGGATTTGCAGGCAAATCCTTGCAGAGCAGATATACATTGTCAAAGTTGATCTGCTCTGGAGACTCTCCGGCTGTTGCGGGGGCTAATTTTTTTTGTGATTATGCCGAAAAGATGCTTGACAGCGACAATTATTCTGTGTTTTGTATCACAAACGTGTCAATGATTAGTAAAATAGCAGGTTTAGCTATGATTGCGGGCAAGGGCGGATTTTTTGCTCTCCCGAGAAGGGAAACGCAGACTGAAATGAAGGCTTCGGCTCGCTTCTTGCATACACACACACACACACACACACACACACACACACACACACACACACAGTCCAGAAGCGCGCCTTTCCTCTAGGAACGGCGCGTTTTCGCGTTTTCATACGGCCCTGTTTTCTTCGGAAAACAGGGCCGTTTTTGCATTTCTGTCCTGCCTTGTTTTCTTCGGAAAGCGGGGCTTTTTTTATATTTCGCAGCGCGGCGTCAAGGAAGGGAACTCTCTTTCTTCGCGCCGTTTTTTTTACCCGATAAGCGCAGCAGATCGTTGCGGGGAGGCTCCGCTACCGAAAATTATGCCCCCGACCATCCTAAGGAGGTAGCTCATGAATTCTTTTAGTCATCATCCTGTATACCGTAAAAAAGTTATTGCCTTGCCGTCCGCTCCGGAGTGCCCCGTAAACGCTTCCGTCCCGCCCGCCGGGACGCAGGGGCAACAGAGACAAGCCCCTTCCCTGTCGGACCGTCGAGCCTGCCTCTTCTTGGCGGCGGCGGAACACCTGCGTTCCGTCCGCGCCGAAATTTTAACCGACCGTCAGGCCACCATGCTTCTGGCGGCCGCGTTGGTTGCGCTCCCCACATTTATCCCCGCTGAACCCGCTCAAGCAGCGGACGACCTCTTCATCAGCGGCGGCGGCGGCGGCGGCGGTGGTTCCTCCCTGGGGGCAACAGGTGGTGCCGGTGGCAGACATGCCGGTGACGGTTACCAGATCACCGGGGGCAACCCCAACGGCGGCGGCGGTGGCGGTGCCTATGTGGGCAACGGCACTGATCAAAATTATCCACTACCACATACCGATGCAGATGGAGTCAACAATGCCGCCGGCAAAGGGTATCGTTTTGATGCGCAGGACCCAAGCTTAGACGGCGCTCCCGGCGGAACAGTCCCTCTTGGCAACCAGCGCGGCGGCGCCGGCGGCGCTGCTTCACTCGTCATCACCGGTGATTTACTGTATGACAATATATACATTGAAGCCGGCGGCGGCGGCGGTGCCAGGAACTCGGCCGGTAACAATCAATCAGGTGCTGCCGGCGGTGATGCCTCTCTTGACGTGACCGGAACCTTAAAGGCCGGCATGTCCTTTTCCATGACCAGCGGCGAGAATGGCCAGGGTGGCTCTTACGGCGGTGCAGGCGGCGCTGTGTCCTTAAAAGCCGGAACCCTCATTGCCCCGAAGATTACGCTGACGAAACAGAACGGCGATCTGACCGTCGATGTCGGAACCCTGGACGTGACACAGAACAACACAGAAATGACGCTGGACGGCACGGCCGCGGGAGACGGTACAACCGGTGTGCGTTACAGAATCATCGACATCGCCGGCGGACGCACCCTGAAGGTGAACAGATCAAACAACGGCACATACAGTTTCGAGACCCTGAACGTGCGCGGTGAGCACGGCAATCCCGCAATATATGACGGCAATCTGGACGCCGCCGACAAAAATTTGAATTTCTACCTGGGACCGGACGTCGAAAAAGACGACATCATGCTCGCTGTCACCGGCAAGGCCAAAATCGGAGGCAGCACGGTCAATGCGGGCATCGACGGCGCAAGCTCTCCCCTGCAAGCAGGCGATGAGGTCGTCCTCATGGAGGCTACCGGCGGGCTTGAGGGCCAACCCAAAAACAGCGCGACCAGCGGAATCCCCGGAGGAACATTCAAGCAGGGTTCGACTCTGCTCTATGATTTTGACATCAGTACAGAAGGCAACAAGCTCCTGGCCACATTGACGACCCCTACCGGTTCGCCGTTGCTCCCCCAAACCAAAGCCCTGCCCGAAGGCTTTATCAGCAGCGCGGCCATGCTGAACCAGGGCGCGGACACCCTTGCCGGTCAGGGCATAGCCGATGCCGTGCGTGCCGCGAAGATTAACGGCGTAACGCGGGAAGGTTTCGGGCTTGCCGGCTTCGGCGCGATAGGCGGCGGCCGCCTGCGCTACAATACCGGTTCCCATGTGGACGTATCCGGCTTTTCCCTGCTCGCCGGCCTGTCCCTCGGACGCGACCTGACCCCCGGTCGCCTGACCCTCGGCGCTTTCTTTGAATACGGCCAAGGCGACTACGACACTTACAACTCTTTTTCCAATGCGGCCTCGGCACACGGCGGCGGCGACACAAGCTACATCGGCGGCGGCATCCTGGGGCACTTCAATTTTATCAACACCGGCCCCGGACATTTCTACGCCGAAGCAACAGTCCGCATGGGGCGGACGGAAAGCGACTTTTCGAGCTCCGACCTGCGCGACATTTCGGGTCGCAAGGCCGCTTACGACTCGGAGAGCCTGTATTACGGCCTGCACTTCGGCGCGGGCTATGTCTGGAATATAACGGACAGTGCATCCCTCGACCTGTATGGAAAATACTTCTGGACGCGGCAGGAAGGCGATTCCGTCACCCTGTCCACAGGCGAACCTCTTCACTTTGATGCGGTGGATTCGCACAGGGCGCGTTTCGGCGGACGCTTCGCTTACGCCGTAAACGACTTCATCAGCCCATACATCGGCGCGGCTTATGAACATGAATTCGACGGCGAGGCCAAGGCAAAGATCCACAGCTTCCGCATCGACGCCCCAACCCTGCAGGGTTCGACAGGCATAGGGGAACTCGGGATTACCGTTGCTCCCGTCGCGGTCATCCCCCTGAGCATCGACCTCGGCGTCCAGGGATACACGGGCACACGCGAGGGAGTGACCGGCAGCCTGCAACTGAAACTCGAATTTTAAGACATTTCAGCGTGCGGATTTTCGCATTGCCACCTGAATACCGACCGTCCGGCGCGCCGCGAAGCGGGCCGGCCGGAAATCACGTTTTTCGGTTGACCATAATCCGCCGCGCCCTGTCGTTCCGAGGTGCAGTCGAAGGGCTTGTAAGCATTGCCGCACAGCGTATTGCGCATTCTGCGCCGAGTCGAAGAATCCGTAGCTGTACGGTCCCGAATGGTCCCGACGTTGCCTGCTTCGCTTGATTGCCTGTCCGGCGTCGAATCTCCGGGTAGACTTTTTTGACGAAAAAAAGTAGATTATTACAGGATAAACGGCACCGTCCAAGGTCCAAGGAAATATCATGAGCACTGTCACTGTAAATATGGAACCCGTCATAGCTCCGGTTTTGTTCGATACGTTGCGTTATGCCAAACGCCTGCAGGAAATAGGTTTTCCCAGAGAGCAGGCAGAAGGTTTTGCCGAACTTCAGCGTGAAATTGTTGACGAACGCCTTGCTACAAAAGCAGATATCAGACGACTGGAAGCGGAGCTTGAAGTCAAATTCAAAGAACTTGATGCAAAGATAGACACGGTTGCCAAAGAATTTGATGCGAAGATTGAATTCACCGCCAAAAACCTTGAGTACAAGCTGACAGTCCGCCTCGGCAGCATGATGGCTGCTTCCGTCGTCATTGTTGCTGCTTTGGTCAAATTACTGTGACCGATTGCTTCTAATTCGATTTCCGGATAAAAATTGCGTCCTGCAATTTTTATCTGTCGGTTGCGGCGAAAGCGTGGTTTCGCCTGCGCTTATGCTGCGCGTATGCCTGCGGGGCGGGCGGCGGCGCTTCTCTGCCGGCCCTGTCAGCAAGCCGGAAAGACCGGCTGACGGTTACGGTTCGCGCTTACGCCGCCAGAGCATTCTTGATCTTGAAACGCCCTGATTTTCAACGTTTATTTCAGCGATTGAGGCAATATGTCCGTCAAACGCGAAACCAGAAAGAAAAAAAAGGCCGTCAGAGCCGTGGAGACGAATTCTTCGGCGCGCGCGCACGAAAAAAGCGGATGCACGGAAGGGCCGCGCCCGGCTCCCATTGCAGGGCCGATGCCGCCGGATATTTCCGGCGTGAACGGAAGCGGCCTGAAACTTCTGTTCATCCATCAAAATTTTCCGGCACAGTATTTTCATATCACCCGCCATTATGCCGCCGATCCGACCAATCTGGTTGTAGCCGTGGGCGAAGCCGCCAACATGCGCCGCAATCCGCCGGTGCCCGGCGTGCTCCGGCATGGCTATGATCTGCCGCCTTCGGCGGGCAAAAGCAATGCCCATACTCACCATTATGTACGCGGCTATGAGGCGAAGGCGCAGCGCGGACAGGCGGCGGCGCTTCTTCTGAATCAACTGCGTGACGCGGGATTCACGCCGGATGTGATCTGCGTCCACCCTGCCTGGGGAGAGGGCCTGTTCATCCGGTCGGTATGGCCGGACGCGCCCATACTGGCTTACGCGGAGTGGTATGGAGACCTCAATGATGCCCTGTGGACTTTCGACCCGGAGTTCCCTGTCACGATGGACATGCGCCGCACGGCCCAGGCCGCGCATGCCGCGGAGGCCGTCAGCTGCGCCGATGCGACACTGTTGCAGACGCCCACGCGCTTCCAGAGGGAACATCTGCCTCCGGCCTTTCGGGAACGTTGCGTCATCCTGTACGACGGCATCCATACGGGAGAATTCCTGCCCGACCCGGAAGCAACCCTTGTACTGGAACCGGATGAAAAAAATTACTCCGCGGAAAACCCGCCCCTGCCCGACTGGTTCCCGCGCCGGCAGGCCGAGCTGACCCTCACCCGGGCGGATACGGCGGTAACCTTCATCAATCGCGTTCTGGAGCCGTTCCGCGGCTGGCACAGCTTTGCGCGGGCCATACCCCTTATACAGGCCGCCCGCCCGGAGGCGCACTTCATCATCGCGGGCCGCGCCCGCGGCGCCGGCGCCTACGGCCCGCCTCCGCCCAGCGGAAACTGGCGCGATATCTATCTGAACGAAATCCGCTCCCGCATCGACCCTTCCCGCCTGCATTTCACGGGAACCGTCCCTTTGGATACCGTTCTCCGGATTCTGACGCTTTCACGGGCGCATGTGTATCTCACCTATCCCTTTGTACTTTCCTATTCTCCTGTGGAGGCCATGAGCTGCGCTGCGCCGCTGGTTCTTTCCGATGTGGAAGCAACGCGGGAAGTCGCTGTACAGGGGGAAAGCGCCCTGTTTACGGATTTTCATTCTCCTGAGGCCATAGCGAAGGCGGTTATCGGCCTGCTCGGCGACCCGGAGCGCGCGGCGCGTATGGGCCGGACTGCCAGAGCGCACGTGATCGGACATTACGATCTGGAAAGCGTCTGGCTTCCGAAATGGAAACGCGTCATTGAAGCTCTGGCGCGCAGGGAACACCTAGACATTAAATCCGTATAATGCCGATTCCAAATAAAAATTGCATGGCCTGCCCGTAATGAATCCGTCTATCCCCAGGAAAATATATCATGTCTGGTACGGCCCCATGCCGTCAGAAATTTCCGACTATATAGCCGGCCGGCAAAAGGTCATGCCGGATTATGAAATTATTGATGCGGCGGACCTCATTGATTTACAAAAGGAGATTGAGCGCTGTCCCTGGTTCGGGGCGGTATACGAACGAAAAATATGGGCTTATGTCAGTGACTATATCCGGGTGAAGGTGCTCCTTGAGCACGGCGGAATCTATGCGGACGCGGATATAACCTTTCTTAAACCGTTTGACCGCTTTTTGTCTCATGAGTTTTTCGCCGGCTTTGAATCACCCGGCACGGTCGGCATGAGCATTTTCGGCTGCGTTCCCAAGCATCCGTTATTGCAGGATCTGTATGATTTTTATCAAAAAGACATTTGGGAAACGCCGATGTTCACCATACCTGAAATTGCCACCCGGTTGTTGACGGAAAAATATAATTGCATCACCTTTGACAGCCGGCGCTTTCCTGAGCCGGTCAAATTCGGCTCCATAATTCTCTATCCGGAAAAATATTTCTATCCTTATCGTTACGATGAGCACTATGATGAACGCTGTATCACCGATGACACCTATTCCGTGCATTGGTGGAGCGGATCGTGGTGTACGCCCGAAATTTCAGCCTGGCTGCGCTCAAAACATATGCCCGGCACAGCAGGTCGCCCGGATAACCCCGTACCGGGGGGTGTTGACGTCTACGGTTTCAAAACTGTGTCCCCGCCGTTTTGAAGTGCCGGCTGCTGCGAGGGGAGGCTAATCTTTTTTTTGATTATGCCTAAAAGGTGGTTGAATCTCCGGTAGACTTTTTTGACGAAAAAAAGTAGATTTTTTCAGGACAAACGACACCGTCCAAGGAAATGCCATGAGCACTGCCACTGTAAATACGGCCCCCATCATAGCTCCGGTTTTGTTCGATACGTTGCGTTATGCCAAACGCCTGCAGGAAATAGGTTTTCCCAGAGAACAGGCAGAAGGCTTTGCCGAACTTCAGCGTGAAATTGTTGACGAACGCCTTGCTACAAAAGCAGATATCAGACGACTGGAAGCGGAGATTGAAGTCAAATTCAAAGAACTTGATGCGAAGATTGACTTGAGGACCAAAGAACTCGATGCGAAAATTGACTTGACGGCCAAAGAACTCAATGCAAAGATCGATACTGTTGCCAAAGAACTTGATGCGAAGATTGAATTCACAGCCAAAAATCTTGAATACAAGCTGACTGTCCGCCTCGGCAGCATGATGGCTGCTTCCATCGTCATTGTTGCGGCTTTGGTCAAATTATTGTGACCGATTGCTTCCAGGGCAATTTGATTTTGAGACGCTCCCTTCGGCGCTTGGAGCATTTCAACTTTAAGAATACCCAAAAAGGCATGGATTGCCGCGCGGCTTCGCCGCTCGCAATGACCCCTCTGTGTAATGACAACTCACCGGCATTCATGACAACTTTCTGTCATTCCGAGGGCCGCTTGCGGCCCGTGGGAATCCATGCCTTTTGCCTTCAAAAGAAACTTTTCCCGTGTTTTCCCGCTCCAGTGCGATCATAGAGTATGTTCAAAGTTGAAATGCACTAATGCCCGGTAATGCCGTATTTGCGCAGCTTGTATTGCAGGAGGCTTTTGGAAATGCCCAGACGTTCCGCGGCTTTGACCTGCACGAAATCGGTTCTGGCCAGCGCACGCCGGATAAGGGCCGCTTCCAGCCGGTCAAGGGTGTCGGCCAGATTCAGTTCCGCAGGCAACAGGTCCAGCGCGTTTTTCAGGTGGGCTTCTTCATCCTTGACCTCGGGCGGCAGGTCATCGACCGTGACACCGGCGCCGCTCGCCATAATCATGCAGCGCTCCACCACGTTTTCCAACTGCCGGATGTTGCCCGGCCACTCATAGCCCGCCAGAAATTCCAGTGCTTCAGGGCTGAAAGTCTTGCGGGACAGGTTGTTTTCTGCCGAAGCCTTCGCGCTGAAATGGGCCAGAAGCAATGGAATATCTTCGCGCCTTTCGCGCAGAGGAGGCAGGATCATATGCACCACATTCAGTCTGTAATAGAGGTCTTCACGAAAATTGCCCGCTTCCACCTCCCGCTGCAGATCCTTGTTGGTGGCCGCGACCACCCGTATGTCCACCTCGATTTCCTCCGAACCGCCGACGCGTTCGAATCTGCGCTCCTGCAACACGCGCAGGAGTTTGACCTGGAGTTCGGGCGGCAGTTCCCCGATTTCATCAAGAAAGAGGGTGCCTCCGTGCGCCAGTTCAAAACGACCGCGGTGCATGGCCACGGCACCGGTAAACGAGCCTTTTTCGTGCCCGAAAAGTTCGCTCTCCAGAACGCCGGGGTTGAGGGCCGCGCAGTTGACGCTGATAAAGGGACCATCCTTGCGCGGGGAGGCGAAATGCACCGCCCTGGCCACAAGTTCCTTGCCTGTGCCCGATTCGCCGCTGATCAGGATGGTGCTTTTGGTGGGAGCGGCTTTGTCCACCAAGGACAGCACATTGCGTATCCCCTTGCTTTTGCCGATGATCCGGTGCAGGCTGTATTGCTCTTCCAGGTTTTCGTGCAGCAGGCGATAACGCCTGTGTATCCCGGCCAGTTCGGCGGCATTCTGCACGGAAAGCAACAGTTCGTCGTTGGCGAAAGGTTTGGCGATATAGTCGAAAGCGCCCATTTTCATGATGTCCACAGCGCTTTCAATAGAGCCGAATGCCGTCATTACCAGCACAGGTATGTGCGGGTAATCGCGCTTGACGTGCATCAGCACGTCCTTGCCCGAGAGCTTGGGCATCTTCATGTCCGTTATGATGACGTCGACTTCGGATTCGTCCAGAAAAGCCAGGGCGCTTTCCGGGTCGTTCAGGGCCGTTACCGAGTAGCCGGCATCCAGAAGCAGGGTTTCCAGGACCAGCAGATAGTTTTTTTCGTCGTCTATGAGCAGGAGTTCAGCTTGTTCTTTGGACATCTTGGTTTCTCTGAGGCAACTTAAAGCAATTTGATTTTGAGACGCCTCCTCCGGCGCTTAGAGCATTTCAACATTGAGGATACCCTGAAAGGCATGGATTGCCGCGCGGCTTCGCCGCTCGCAATGACAACCCTCTGTGCAATGACAACCCTCTGTGCAACGACAACTCACCGGCATTCATGACAACTTCCTGTCATTCCGAGGGCCGCTTGCGGCCCGTGGGAATCCATGCCTTTTGCCTTCAAACTTTTCTCCGCGTTTTTCTGCTCCTGTATGGCCATAGAGTATTTTCAACTTTGAAATGCTCTAGGAGTTTGTCGGACTTTAAGCATGTATTTTCTGTAACATACTGATATTTTTATATATAGCAAATCCGATCAATGAAAGCCGTATATAATAATTTCAGTATGTTATAAA
>JAISRC010000102.1 GCA_031273845.1 Desulfovibrio sp. | reverse complement strand
CCCGTTGAAATAGCAGGATCGCAAATGAGCATGTCCACTTAAATTTTTAGCAATGATAACCAGTGGATTTTTCTATATAAATTCCAAGCTTTCCATTCTCGTTAGCCGGACAACATTGTGGGCGGCGAAAGTAAATTTCGCCTAGGAGCCTGTCGGACTTTGCCTTAAAATATCTATAACATACTGAAATTATTATATACGACTTTCATTGATCGGATTTGCTATATAAAAATATCAGTATGTTACAGAAAATACATGCTTAAAGTCCGACAAACTCCTAGGCCTCGTGGGTGGGCGGCGGTTTCCGACGCCTGAGCATTTTCAACTTTGAGATGTTCTAAAACCGCTGATATGTGTGTTGAAAGACAGAGCGTGCCGGCCCGGAGCGGATCAACTTTGAAAAAATGTATCCGCTCTCAATGCCGGGGAGTGATTTTTTCGCCCGGACATCCGGGCTCCTTTTTCGTTGCGGTGTAGCCGGCACACCTGTCCGATTCTTGGGGAGTGCCTCTGCATCGGCGCTGCTTCAAGAACGTCCTTCCAGGCAGCGCTTCAGGGCGGAAACGCCCGAAGAATGAATCATTTCCACCGGAATCGAATTCTCGTCGGCGTATTTGAAGGCTCTCAGTCTGGCGGAGTGGGATACTTTGCCCGTACACAGGATGATCATATCGGGTTCGCCGATCTGCTTTCTCAGGCTGCGCTCATGCCCGGTAAAAATTTTCAGGTCGATGCCGAGTTCCCCGGCCGCGAGCATGTATACCCTGCGTAGTCGATCCATTCCGCCGATCAGCACCGCGCTCATACCGCCTCCTTTCCTCCGACGCTGCCTTGTATGCCGCCGATTATCCTTTGAAGGCGACGGGTCTGCCTTGGGATAATCCCGCGCAGGAGCGACCGGATATTGTTATGTATCTGGAATAACGGATAAGCGGGGAATGCTGAAATATTTTTTCCCCATAAGCTTATGCAGACGGCGACTTTGACGGAGGGAAGCTTGAAAGCAACGCGCCGGCGTGCTACCGGGTAAGGTATGCAATGTGCAACCTCCCTCGTTCAGGATATCGCGGGCCGCTTCAGCGGCCCTTTGCCGGGCAAAGCCGCGCAGCGCGACATGGCGTCTCCCGACAGAATCGATACGCTTTTCGCGCCTGCGCCGCCCGATGCCGAAGAAGCGGCCGTCGCCGTGCTGCTCCGGCCTCCGCGCGGGCGGCGCGTTGCCTCTCCGCCGGATTGGAGCGTGCTGCTCATACGCAGGAACACCTATCCCGGAGTGCATTCCGGGCAAATCGCCTTTCCGGGAGGACAACGCGAAGACGCAGACAAGGATCTATGGCATACGGCATGCCGCGAGACCCGCGAAGAGGTCGGCATACGGACGGAACACATGCGCCGGCTCGGGCCGCTGACCGGCCTCTATATTCCCGTGAGCAATTTTCTTGTTCACCCCTTCGCAGCGCTGCTTGACGACCGGGCGACGGTCCGCTTTGATCCCGCAGAAGTCGTGGACGGCAAATTTGTGCCTGTGCGGGTTTTTGACCCCGCGCAGGCTGTGATGCATGAGTTTGCCTCCGCTGACGGAACCGTGCGCTCCGCCCCGGCCTGGAACTGCGGGGACTATATCGTTTGGGGAGCTACAGCGATGATTCTGGCGGAACTGTATCGGCTCCTCCGGCCTTAGAGCATTTCAAAGTGAAAATGCGCTCACCGGAGTTCTGCCCCGAAGCCGGCCGGTTCCCATCTGCCGGGACGAAGTCGATCGGCGGCCTGCATCGGTTGTGGATTGAAATATTTGATCGCCCAAAATCGACCTGTTCCCGCTTTCCTTTGCCGCGTTTTTTTGCTATTGTGCGCAGGTCGGTTTCCCGCGCCGCGGCTTGAGGCTTTGTCGCATTCTGCGCTCCTGCCGCGGGATTTTGTCTGCCCGCGATTTTTGCCGAACCGACATGCGCGGGAAGGCCGGCATTTATTTTCCGTTCTGAGGAATGAAATCCGCCTTTCCAAAAATTGTTTCAGCGCTGGAGACAGAAACGTATGACCCTTTCGTCGCGGGAACTTTTTCGCCAGGCGCAGGAGTGTATTCCGGGCGGCGTGAACAGCCCTGTGCGCGCCTGCCTGTCCGTGGGCGCCGAACCGCTGTTCGTGGATTCCGCAAAAGGCGGCCGGATTTTCAGCGTGGACGGCAACGCTTACGCGGACTTTGTCCAGTCCTGGGGTCCCATGCTTCTGGGCCACGCGCATCCCCGCGTCTTCGCGGCCCTGCACGCCGCCGTCGACCGAGGCACGAGCTTCGGCGCGCCCTGCCCTGACGAAGTGCGCCTAGCCCGGTTGCTGGTCAAAGCGCTGCCCGCGATGGATATGGTGCGCATGGTCAATTCCGGCACAGAGGCCGCTATGAGCGCCCTGCGCCTAGCCCGCGCCTGCACGGGCCGTTCCGCTTTCCTGAAATTTGAGGGATGCTACCACGGACACGCCGACCCTTTCCTGGCCGCCGCCGGTTCCGGAGTCGCCTCCCTCTCCCTGCCCGGTACACCCGGAGTCCCCCCCACGACTGTGGCCGACACCCTACTCTGCCCGTATAACGACTTGAAAAAAGCGGAAAAACTCTTTGAGGAACGGGGCGAGGGTATGGCCGCGGTCATCGTCGAACCCCTGGCGGGCAATATGGGTCTGGTGCTCCCCCTTCCCGGCTTCCTGGAGGGACTGCGTGAACTGTGCTCGCGCAACGGCGTCCTGCTTATCTTCGACGAAGTGATTACAGGTTTCCGCGTCGCTTACGGCGGGGCGCAGACACGCTTCGGCATAAACCCCGACCTGACCGTTCTGGGCAAAATAATCGGCGGGGGTCTGCCGATCGGCGCTTACGGCGGCAAGGCCGAATACATGCGGCGCATTGCACCCTCAGGCGATGTCTACCAAGCGGGTACTCTGTCGGGCAACCCCCTCGCCATGGCCGCGGGCGCGGCAACCTTGGAAACGCTCAAAGATTGCGATTACCATGCCCTCGAACAGCGCGTGGAAAAATTCTGCCTCAGGCTGGAAAAACTTTTCGCCGACAAAAATATCCCGGTCCGCATCAACCGCTGCGCCTCCATGTTCTCCGTGTTTTTCACTCCCGGCCCGGTGCGGAACTTCGTCGAAGTCGGGGCCGCGGACGCCGGACGCTACGCCCGCTTTTTCCGTCATATGCGCGACAGGGGCGTTTTCCTTGCCCCCTCGGCCTTTGAAACGGCCATGACCTCTTTTGCACACTCGGACGGGGACTTCGACGCCTTTGAGGCGGCTGCGCGGAGTTTTGGAGGCTGAAAACGCGGACGGGCGGCAACCTGGATCCACCATGCCTAACCGTTCCGAGGCTCAGCCGTGAACCTGCAACCGTTGCCGCATGTCATTCTGAACCCTTCGGAAGCCTTAGGGCAGACTCCACGGAGCGCAGTGAAAAATCCATCTTCCCAAAAAAAATATCAAGATAGATTCTTCGCTACGCTCAGAATGGCAAGATATGAAGCGTGGCGGATTATGGGCAATATTTTCTTGACTTGTTCCCCGTTTCGGCCGAATTGAAAAAAACAGGAGTGCCTCATGCGTTTTCTATACCTCGTGTTTGCTGCGGCGCTGCTCGCAGGTTGCGCCTCGGACGGCGCGCTGAAGAATCCCTTTTCTTCGGATACCGGAGAAGAAACAAGTCCGGCTCCCGCCTATTACTATGCCGAATTTTCGGATATCCGCATACCGAGTGAAATGAGCGAAGCCCGCGGCGACACCTTCATTACCTTCGCCCCTTCGGGCCTGAAGTGCGGCGTGCAGCGCTTCAGCGGCCGCGTGGAAGTCGTATCGCTTATGAACACAATGCGACGCAACATGGCGTCCGACGGCTGGGCCTTGCGTTCCCTGCTCCGTGCCGCCGAGTCCGTGCTGGTCTTTGAAAAAACCGACAGGCTGGCGGCCCTGCAGATTTCCGACGGGATGATCAACACGGACATGCGTATTTTCGTTACCTCACGTCTTGAAGGCGACACCCCTCCCGCGTTGACGCAATGAACACTTTGCTGCCCGCCTGCGCCCTGAGCGGCAAACGCCTGCATCTCGGCGTGTGCGGTTCCGTTGCCGCGTACAAAGCCGTGGACGTCATGCGGGCGCTGCAACTCGCCGGCGTTCATGTCGGCGTCTGTCTGACCGAGGCGGCGCAACGCTTCATCAGCCCCCTGACCTTCGCATCCCTAGACGCAGCGCCCGTCTACACCCGCTTTTTCGACGACACGGAAAACGGGGTTTTCGCCCACCTTGACCCCGGCAGTTGCGCCCACGCCCTGCTTGTCGCCCCGGCCGCCGCGTCGACCCTCGCCCGTCTGGCCTGCGGTGACGCCGATACCTTGCTCGCGGCGCAGGCCCTGGCCTTTGCCGGTCCCCTGCTCATCGCCCCGGCCATGAACCCGCGCATGTGGGCGCATCCGGCGACCCGGCGCAATGTTGAAATCCTGCGTATGCGCGGAGCAAGCTTCATAGGACCGGCGGCCGGCCGCGCCGCCTGCGGCGACGACGGGGAAGGTAAACTGGCCCCGATCGAGGATATAGTCTTTGCCGCCGCCGCCGCCCTTCTGCCCCAGGATTTGGCCGGGGTCAACATAGTTCTGACCCTGGGGCCGACGCGCGAGCAATGGGACGCCGTGCGCTTCTGGAGCAACCCCTCCACCGGCCGCATGGGCGCGGCCCTGGCCTGTGCCGCCGCCTTGCGCGGAGCGACAGTCAACGCCATCGCCGGTCCCGGTGTGCCTGCGCTGCCGGCCCCTGTGCGACGCATCGATGTCGTTTCGGCCCGGGACATGTTTGCCGCCGCCCGCGACGTCTGGCCGCAGGCCCATGTCGGCATCTTTGCCGCGGCAGTGGCGGATTTTTCCCCGTTGCCCTTCGGCGGCGGCAAATTCAAAAAAGCCGACGCGACGGAGTTGCGCATAAACTTTGCCCCCAACCCGGACATCCTCGCCGAACTCGGAAAATGCGCGCGCCCCGACCAGAAAATTCTCGGATTCGCCGCTGAAACACAAAATCTTGAAATCAACGCCCGGAACAAACTCCGGGCCAAAAACATGCGGCTTATTGCGGCCAATCTGCTCGGCGCGAGCGATTCCGGCTTCGCCAGCGACAGAAATACCCTCTTTGTCGCCGACTGCTTGGGGCGTGAGGAGCACTGGCCCGCTATGAGCAAGGCGGACGCCGCTTGGAGGCTGCTGGATTGGCTGTCGGCGCTCTGAATCTCGCCGCCTGCCTGCGCCCTTGGCGCGGGGCGGGTGTGTTCGCCTTCTTGTCCGGGGAACGCGGCAGGCCGGCGCAGGACGACTTTGCCGGGGGTCTGCACGGCCCGCTCGGCGCAATCCCGGCTGGCGCCGCGCCGCTTTCTGAAATTTTTTCCCCGGGACCTGCCGGTTTTCCTTACCCCTCTTCTCCTGTCTTTGATCCCGCCGGGGCGGAGGTCCGCAACGCACGGACGGGAGCGGGGAGCACGGCCTCCGGCGGCGGTCCGGTCGGGAAGGACGGCGGACGGACATTCCCGGCGGCAGGCGGTTCAGATCGGCCCGCGTCTTCAGTAACTTATCAATCGGGCAAGCGTGCCGCCGTGCCGGTACCTGAAGGCAACTCCCCGCCGCTTGCCCGGCCCGCGCCGGCGTACCCGGCCCCCCCTTGCGCGGCGGAATGGACCGCGCCTTGGCGCGGTCTGCTGAACAAAACGCCGTCCGCGCCCCTTGTCTGGACCTATGAGGAATTGGGACGCGATTTGCAGGGTGAGGCTTCCGGCGACAGGTCGCGCCATCTCCGGGCACTTATCGGAGCGCTTGCGTTGCCGCGCGGGTCCAGCGCCTTCTGGCCCTTGGACCTGCCCCCGGTCGCGGAAACGAACAAGGGAGCATCTGAGTGGGCGTCATCCGCAAGGGCGTCCGATGCGGAGATCGATCTTGAACATGCCGGCGCGGAGACTGGTTCGGCATACGCTGGCGGGATGGCCGGTCCTGAATATGCCGGCGTGGCAGAGCACGGCAGATTCGCCGCAGGGGTACGTCTCCTCGGCGCCGGGGTGGTCATTTATTTCGGCGCCGGGGCGGCGATGCGCTCCGGATTCGCTTTGGAATTACGCAATCCCTTTTCGCTGCAAATCGCGCAGGGGCTTCAGCATATCATCCTACCTTCTCTGGCGGTGCTGGCGGAAAGCCCGGAACAGTCGGAAAATGCTGTTGTCTTCCTGCGCTCCGTTTTGTCCGATCACCCCCGGCTCAAGCGCGGCAAGTGAAAGGAAACTACACCGTCTTTCAAAACAATATCAAGACAACTCCTTCGTTGTGCTCAGACCGACAAGAAAAGAAGCGCGGCGGATCATGGACATGGCGGAGGCACGCTTAACTACCGCAAAGCCTGCCTGAGGGAAACAAGCATGCACATACTTGTCACTGGAGCGGCCGGATTCATCGGTCACCATTTGAGCGTACGTTTCTGCAGGGACGGACACAGCGTCGTCGGCCTGGATAACCTCAACGCGTATTACAGTCCCGAACTGAAACAATCTCGACTGGCGCGCATGGCCTCTTTTCCCGCCTTTCGCTTTGAACGCATGGATATTTGCGACGGTGACGACATAGAAGGACTTTTCGCGCGGGAACACTTCACGCATGTGGCGCACATGGCGGCGCAGGCAGGGGTTCGGTACAGTCTGGAGAACCCTTTGGCCTATGCGCGCAGCAATCTCTACGGATTTTCCGTCATCCTCGAGGCTTGCCGATCCCACGCCGTCGAGCACCTGCTCTTTGCCTCTTCCAGTTCCGTATACGGCAGGAGCGCCGTAAAACCCTTTTCCGCTTCCGCTCAGGGCGGTGCGGACCACCCTGTGAGCCTCTATGCCGCGACCAAACGCAGCAACGAACTCTGCGCGCACAGCTACAGCAGCGTATACGGCCTACCAGCCACCGGCCTACGTTTTTTTACGGTGTATGGCCCTTGGGGCCGCCCCGACATGGCCCTGTTCATTTTCACGCGCGCCATTCTGGAAGGAAGAGATGTTCCGGTCTTCAACATGGGCAGACAATGCCGCGATTTTACCTATATCGACGATGTTGTGGAAGCAGTCGCCACCCTGCTGCCCCACCGGCCTGCCCCTGTTCCGGACGGCATAACGCCTGACCCTTCATGCAGCGCCGCTCCTTTCCGGATATACAATGTCGGCGCCGAGCACCCCACACCCCTTCCAGACTTTATCACCGTCCTTGAAGACTGCCTGGGGCGCAGGGCACGGCTGGAACTCCTGCCGCCCCGTCCCGGCGATGTGGACGAAACCTGCGCCGATATCGAACCCCTGCACAGGGCGACAGGTTTTTCGCCCCGGATATCCCTGCGGCAGGGCATTTCCGCTTTTGTCGCCTGGTACAGGGACTATTACGGGCATAGCGATGAGGGATGATTCAGGATTGGTTCCCGATGTTTCACGTGAAACATTCTGGCCCTTTCGAAGCCTTCAAGGCCAGTTTTGCGGAATGAAGTGAAAAATTTGCCCCTCGTAAAACACCGAACCTCGTATGAATCTCAGCTTTTCCCTATAGTGTATTTCAAAGTTGAAAATGCTCAGGCGGGGTAGAGCATTTTACGCTTGAAATTGTCGTTTACGGCGGGCACAGCCCGCCTGCTCCAATCTCGCGGCAAGGATTTGCCGGCAAATCCTTGCAGAGCAGATATACATTTTCAATGTCAATCTGCTCTAACGCCGGACAAAACGCCCATCTTCCCATGCTATGCCGACATGGTAACGGATAAAGGCATCGACTGCCTCGGAAAATTCTCCCGCTGCGGCTGGATGCGCCGCCAGCCCGTCCCAGGCATCAGGAGCCAGGATATGCAGGGCTTTGAGCGTTGAAACGGTTTCAGGCCCGAGCGGCAGACGGTAATCGGAAGTCGCGCGGGCACATGCCGGGCAAGCCGCTTGCCCGGCCCGGATCAGCAGACGCGCGTACATGCCGGGCAAAGCTTTGCCGCAACGGGAACAATGCGCCAACTCCAGGGCATAGCCCTGGTCAAAAGCCAGACGCGCCCTGAAGAACACCGGCAGCAACCTCGGGGCTTGCTCACGGTCTTCAAGCAGCCGCAAGGTTTCGCGCATGAGAAAGTGCGCCTTTTCCGCGCCTTCCGGGACTATGCCGAAACTTTGCAAAAAACGCACACAGTTGACGGCCATGCCGAAGCGTTGCCCGTCGCGCCGCAACCGCGAAACACCTCTGATAAGCACCCCTTCCTGCAGGATAAAAAACTGCTTGCCCGGAGACGCTTTCACATGAACGCCGATCTCGTTGAAGGTATCCAGGCAGCCCGCGAAACGCCGACGGCTGCGGCTGCCGCCGAAGGCAAAGGCGGAAATCACCCCGCGCGACGGCGAAAGAAGGCGAACCCACATATCCGATTCCCGGAATTTGCCCACCTGCAGCACGAGCATCCGCTCGGAAAATTCCATGGAACCCTATCTCGCCTTTTCCGGAAAATGCAGGACGGCTCTTTGACCCCTCCGTCCACCGGGGCCCAATTGTTTCCCGTTGTGCGCCAGATCCACGCCGCCGGCATTCCCCAAGATAAGTTCCAGCTCATTATTGTAGGTGAGCACGAAACTGTCTCCGGGTTTCAGTACCTGATCGCGTCCCTTGACGCCGTCCGCGCGGGAACTTATCCAGCAGGGTTCGCGGCTGGTGATGAGGAGCAGATTGTTGCCGCCGGGAGCCGCCCTTTCTCCGTCCGCGGAGGTCACGCCGGAAACCGCACCGTTTTGGGAGCCGCCTTCGCCGGGAACAGGTTGCGTATTTTCCGGCCCTGTGCCGGAAGCATTACCCCCCGCCTGAGCGGGGGGATCGGAAAGACGGGGAGGAGAACCCGAAGGTTCCGGTGGACCGTTGTTCTGCACGCGAGGAGACGCCTCGGCGCTCTGCTGTTTGTCGCCGTCGGGCTGCAGCACCGCCTGTGCGGGGCCCTTGTCGGCCTGCGGACGCATCAAGCGGGAAACGGCGTTGCCTATGCCCGTATCGGAACTCGTTCCGCCGGACGGCGGCGTGTCCGTCTGCCCGCCGAAGGCGGAAAAAGGCTGCTTGACGAATTCAATTATGGCGGAGCCGTAGTTGACGGCTATGTACCAGCACCCTCCCGCCAGACCCCAAAGCATGAGAATAAATACCACCAGGGCCATGAAACGTCTGGCCGTGCCCGGATAGGCCAGATCCGCATTCCGGTTGAGCACGGATTCATGTTTCGCTTCTTCAAGGCAGGCGGCTTGAAAAATGTCTTCCAGGCGGGCGTCGAGTTCTTCCGGGTCATAACCGACCAGCAGTCCGAAAGCCTTTGTGAAACGTTTGGTATACACGGCATGGGGCAATCCCGCGACCACCCCCTCTTCAATGGCTTTCAAAATTCTGGAGGAAATTTTAATGCGCGCCGCGACATCTTCGATGGAAAGACCCGCCGCTTCGCGCTTTTCACGAATTTTTCCGCCAAGTTCCTGGAATGCTGTCGCCATCGGCAACCCCTGCTTGAAAATAACGACGAAACTAATAATACGCGCATTGAAAAGCAAACTTCTCAATACAGGATCGCCGGTCGATAAAAGCGCCTTCCGGCCGCTCAAATGCGAATGTCTATGACCGCTTTGCCGCGCAACTGCCCGATATATTCTTTGAAACGTTCTTCCAGCAACGGCGCGCGCAACATTTCCTCAATCCGCGGTCTGGCTTCCTCGAAGGTCAAAGGCTTCGGCTCATTGATGCTGTCGCGCCGTATAACCACCACTCCGCCGCGGGTACGCAAAAGCGGGGACATCTGCCCGTCCTTGAGGCCCGAAAGTAATTTTTTCATTTCCGGCGGCAGCCGGTCAAAGGGGACTCCGC
The DNA here is from genome assembly GCA_031273845.1 of Desulfovibrio sp. Lineage (GTDB taxonomy): Bacteria > Desulfobacterota > Desulfovibrionia > Desulfovibrionales > Desulfovibrionaceae > Frigididesulfovibrio. The sequence goes on along the minus strand of JAISRC010000102.1, from coordinate 5,775 downwards.
GCACGCGCCCGCCGTTCCCGGCCGACGGGTCGGTGGAGTATTGTCTGGCGGCGTCTTCAAAATTCATGCCTCCGGATTTCACCTTCTGGTAAATCTCCTGGTAATTCTTACCGTCGGGAATCATGAGCACGGAAAAATCCGCCGTTCGTTCGCCGCCGAATTCGTCCTTGTGCTTTTCATAATATGCAGCCACTTCGTCCGGTGTGACGAAGACCTTTCGGATCACCATAAAGGTGGCTATGCGCTGGCGCAGAAGGGCGTTGGATATTCGTTCCTTGTAGGTGACCACGTCCGTCTTCTGTTTTTTCAGATTCTCCTCAAACTGCGCGAGGGGCATGCCGCTGCGCTGCACGCTCCTTTTATATTCTTCCTCCACTTCGGCGTTGCTCACGGAAAGCTTGTAGCGTTTTGCTTCCTGGCGCAACAGAATATCGTTGGTCAGCGTTTCCAGAATCATTCTCTGCAGTTCACGGCCCTCCGGGCTGTCCGGCGCCAAGCCGCGGCGGGCAAGCTCGGCTGCGGTGTGCATCCGGAGCTCGTGCAGGGAAATCATCTCGCCGTTCACCACGGCCGCGATTTTATTGACCGTGTTTTCCGCCGCCCGGACCGTTCCGCAAAGCAGACAAACCAGACAGACGGCAAAAATTTTTATTCTGACTGCTGACAAGGACTGCCCCCGAAAATGTTTCTTTCAATCCACACTCGGCTCTATCCGTCGCTTGACTCCGTCCCGGCGGATAGGAACCAGCCGGCTTGCCGCTCCCTGAAGGAAGGGGTTACCGGAAATCTGCTCCCGGCTTTGCCGGGAGTCAACCGGAAATCTCCATGAAGGGAGAGCCTTCAAGCCATAAAGGAAATTTTGATGAAGGTTGAGTACGTTGCCCTTTTAATCCCTTTCTTTCCATTATGCAACGCTCAAAACAGGCCGGCGTGAAAATATCTTGCCATCCGCCGGGACAAGGCGCTCCGCAGCCTGTCCCGCAAAAAGTTAAAAAATTCATAAAAATGTCCAAAATGCGCTCCGTATCTTGTATTTGCATATAATATAGTGAAATTATTACAATTCAACAAGTTCTTGCGCGGCCTGCCAAAAGGGTTATATTACGCCCTCACGGCAAGACGCCCCTATATGCATTCTCAAATTTCCGCATGGAAATCTGAAGGCCGGCCGTCAGGCCGGCGGTCCCGCATTGAAAAGTTTATCTTTAACAATGCGCATCTATCAATAAAGCGCCGTGAGGCACAGCATGTTCAAAAATTCGCGGGTAAAAATATTCATCGTCCTTCTGTTCACTGTTTTCATCTGCGCCGGCTGCGAGAACCGGAAGGCTCCCCAAAGCGAAAATCCTCTTGTGCGGTACAGCGTGATCAAAAACGAACGCGTTGTTCTGAAGACGGAACTGCCCGGACGCGTATCGGCGACAATGAGCGCGCCTGTGCGCCCGCAGGTGACCGGCATAATCATGAAGCGCCTGTTTGAAGAAGGCAGCGACATTTCCGCCGGGCAAATCCTCTATGAAATAGAGCCGGATGTCTTCGAAGCCGCGTACAAGAATGCCGCCGCCCAATTCGCCGTTGCCGAAGCCGACGAATTTTCGGCCCGGCTCCTGGCCGAACGCTACGGCAAAATCATCAAAAGCAACGCCGTCAGCAAACAGGAATACGACGATGCCTTCTCCGCCCGCATGCAAGCCGGAGCGGCGGTCGAAGCCGCGAGGCAGGGGCTGGAGTCCGCGCGCATTAACCTCAGCTATACCAAGGTCACGGCCCCCGTTCAGGGCAGAATAGGACGCTCTTTCGTGACCCCCGGCGCCCTGGTTACCGCCGGACAGGCTCAGCCGCTGGCGGTGATTCAGAACCTGGATACGGTCTATGTGGATGTTTCCAGGTCCAATGCCGAACTGATGCGGCTGCGGACAGCCCTGGCCGAAAACGCGGCGCCTGAACAGAATGCCGGAGCAAAGGTCGGGCTCAGGCTTGAAGACGGCACACCTTACGCCCGCTTATCCGCCGCAAAGGACGGAAACGGCGGGGCGGAAGAACTTTTCGGGGAACTGCTCTTTTCCGACATTACCATCGGCAGAAGCACGGGATCTGTGAACATCCGCGTAAAATTCCCCAACCCGGACAAGGCGCTGCTGCCCGGAATGCATGTGCGGGCCGTATTTGAGGAGGCCGTGCTCGAAGAAGCCGTGCTCGTACCGCAAAAGTCGGTCTTCCGCGACGCCGGAGGCAAAGCCTGCGTGTATGTTCTGGAAAAGGACGAAGCGCCGGGAACTGCCGAAGACAATTTCAAGACAATTTTGAGACAGGTGGAAATTCAACGCAACATAGGCAACAGATGGTTGCTCGCGTCCGGTTTGAAGCCGGGAGAGCGGGTGCTTGTCGAGGGACATCTCAAAATCCGTCCGGGCCGGGCGGTGTCCGGTCAGGAACTGAGCCCGGCTCCTTCCGAACCCGCCGGCACGCCTGCTCCGGCACGGGCCGACAACAACAAGGCCGTACAGAGGTAAAACGTGGCGCAATTTTTCATTGATCGCCCTATATTCGCATGGGTTATCGCCTTATTGATGATGCTCGGCGGCGCTTTCGCCCTGAAAGCCCTGCCCATAGCCCAATATCCGTCCATAGCCTCGCCGGAGGTGGCCGTATCCGCGCTCTACCCCGGCGCCTCGGCAAAAACGGTGGAAGAATCGGTCACCCAGGTCATCGAGCAGCAGATGAAAGGGATAGACCATCTTATGTATATGTATTCCTCCAGCGATTCCGCCGGCCAGAGCACCCTGAATTTCGCCTTTGAAGCGGGCACGAATATAGACATCGCCCAGGTGCAGGTACAGAACAAGCTCCAGCTGGCAACGCCCATGCTCCCGCAGGTCGTGCAACGCATGGGCATATCCGTGGTCAAGTCGGTGCGCAACTATCTTCTGATCGTCGCCCTGTTTTGCACCGACGGCAGTATGGCAAACAGCGACATAGGCGACTATGTTGCCAGCTATATTCAGGACCCCGTCAGCCGCCTTTCCGGCGCGGGCGAAATTACGGTGTTCGGCGCGCAATATGCCATGCGCATCTGGTGCAATCCGGAAAAAATGGAGCAGTTCCGGCTCAACCCTTCGGATATCAGCACGGCAATCACCGAGCAGAACGACCAGGTTCCGGGCGGCCAGATAGGCGCCGCGCCGGCCGTTGCCGGCCAGGAAATAAACGTAACCGTGAACGCCGCGTCGCGTCTTGAGGCGGCCTCGCAGTTTGAAAACATTTTCCTCCGCACCCTTGAGGACGGTTCGGCGCTCTATCTTAAAGATGTGGCGCGGGTCGAACTCAACAACGAACGTTTCCAGGCTTTCGGTCGCTACAACGGCTACCCCTCGGCCGGGCTGGCCGTCAAGTTGGCGTCCGATGCCAACGCCCTGACCACGGCGGAGAGCATCAAAAAAACCGTTGAAGAGCTGTCGCAATTCTTCCCCAGCGGCCTGGAATACAGTTTCGCCTATGACACCGCGCCTGTCGTCAGGGATTCCATCTATGAGGTATTCAAAACATTGATCGAAGCCGTAATTCTGGTCTTTTTGATCATGTTTCTCTTTTTGCAGAGTTTCCGCGCGACGCTCATACCCACCATCGCCATCCCCGTGGTTCTGCTCGGCACCTTCGGCGTATTGAAACTGGCCGGCTTCACCATCAATACGCTGACCATGTTCGGCATGGTTCTGGCCATCGGCCTGCTGGTGGACGATGCCATAGTGGTGGTGGAGAACGTGGAGCGCCTTATACGCGAAGAGCATCTCAATCCGCGGGATGCGGCGAAAAAATCCATGCAGCAGATTGCAGGCGCGCTGGTCGGCGTTGCCATGGTCATTTCCGCCGTGTTCATACCCATGGCCTTTATGGGCGGGTCCGCGGGCGTCATTTACCGGCAGTTTTCCATCACCATCGTGACGGCCATGACCCTTTCGGTGCTCATCGCCATTATCCTGACTCCGGCCCTCTGCGCCACCATTCTCACCGATGCGCCGCATCGCGCCTCGGCAGGCCTTTTCGGACGCTTCAACCGCTGGTTCGACAAGGTGACTTTGCGCTATCAGGCCAAGGTGAATTTCGTGATCGTCAAGCCGCGGCGCTGGCTTATGTTTTTCCTGGTCTGCCTGGCGCTCATAGGCACGTTTTTCAAAATTCTCCCCTCCGCCTTCCTGCCTGAAGAAGACCAAAGCACCCTGATGGCATCCATACAGCTTCCCGCGGGCGCGACCTTCGAGCGGACCACCCGCGTGCTGGATCAGGTGAGCGACTATTTTCGCCGTGACGAAGCCGCTTCCGTGGAAAGCGTGATGACCGTGGCCGGGGTCAGTTTCGGCGGTTCCGGCCAGAACATGGGGTTGAGTTTCATCAAGATGAAGGACTGGAGCGAACGCCCTAAAGACGAACAGCGCGTGCAGGCTGTTTCCCGCCGGGCCATGCGCGCCCTCTCGCGCATACCGGAAGCGAATATTTTTGTCTCTTTCCCGCCGGCGGTGATGGAACTCGGCAGTTCCTCCGGTTTCGACTTTGAGCTGATAGACCAGGCGGGACGCGGACACAAGGCGCTCATGGAAGCCCGCAACATGGTGCTGGACAAGGCGAGGAGCAACCCTGCCCTGCGCAATGTCCGCCACAACGGGCTGGAAGACATGGAACAGTATGAGCTGAATATCGACATGGCAAAGGCCGGGGCGCAGAGCCTGAGCAAAGGCGTTGTCAATTCCGCCGTATCCGCTTACTGGGGCGGCCTTTATGTGAACGATTTCACGGAAAAGGGCCGCACCAAAAGGGTCTATATTATGGCCGACGCCCCCTTTCGCATGCAGATAGATGATTTCAACCGCTATCATGTGCGGAACACCAAGGGCGAAATGGTGCCCTTCTCGTCCTTTCTCACCTATCGGACCGCCTATGGGTCGCCGCGCCTGGAGCGCTACAACGGCCTGCCGTCCATCGAAATTCTCGGAGAAGCCGCGCCGGGCTACAGTTCCGGGGAAGCCATGGCAACCATGGAAGAGATTGCGCGGGAGCTTCCGGAAGGTTTCGGCTATGCCTGGACGGCCATCTCCAACCAGGAAAAGATGTCGGGCGCGCAGGCCCCGGTACTGTATGCCGTATCTCTGGTAGTCGTCTTTCTTTGTCTTGCCGCGCTGTATGAAAGCTGGACCATACCCATTTCCGTGTTGCTCGCGGCCCCGCTCGGGGTGGCCGGGGCGCTGGCCGGCACGTGGCTGCGCGGCATGAGCAACGATATTTACTTCCAGATAGGATTTTTGACGGTGGTCGGGCTGTCGGCCAAAAATTCCATCCTCATAGTCGAATTCGCCAAGGATCTGTATCTTCAGGGTCAGGACATCCTGTCCGCCACGGTGCATGCCGTTCGTCTGCGTCTGAGGCCGATCATCATGACGTCCATGTGCTTCATTCTGGGCATAATTCCTCTGGCCATCAGCCGGGGAGCCGGTTCGGGAGGACAGAACGCGCTGGGTACATCTGTAATTTTCGGCGTGCTGTCGGCGACGCTTCTGGGCATTTTTTTCACGCCCATATTCTTTGTTCTGGTGACAAAATTCTTTAGCGCCAAGAAAAAAAACTAATTGTGCATATTCTGCGGACAGGAGTTCGAGAGTGTTGACTAGGAGTTTGTCGGACTTTAAGCATGTATTTTCTGTAACATACTGATATTTTTATATATAGCAAATCCGATCAATGAAAGCCGTATATAATAATTTCAGTATGTTAAAAATATTTTAA
>JAISRC010000136.1 GCA_031273845.1 Desulfovibrio sp. | reverse complement strand
GTTTCATACTTGCAAAATTGGAGGTAAGATTATGAAACGCTTAACGGTTTTACTGCTCGCCATGGCTCTGTGCCTGGGGAGTGTCGTCTCCGCCAAGGCGGACGGAGTCGATATCAAGGTGAAAGGCACCTATGAGTTCGCCTTCGGATGGGTCTGGAACAACAGCCAGGGCAACAGCGTCAACAAAAGCCAAGCCCGCGGTGATATCCGCGATCCTCTTGAAGTACGGCAGCGCGTTCGTGTGCAGATCAACTTCATCATCAATGAATATCTGCAGGGCGTTTACGGACTGGAATCCACCTTTGAGTGGGGCAGAAATGGCGGTGGCGGTACTGGCCCCGGTAACGCATCTGGCGCCAACAGCGGCGGCACCATGGACGCCGACGGCGCGAACATCGTGACCCGTTGGGCTTATCTCGACTGGCTGATCCCCAACACCCCAATTCAGGTGCGCATGGGCATGCAGCCGGTAGCCCTGCCTTCCACGCGTCTGGGTACCCCGGTGTTCAACACGGATGTCGCGGGCATCGTGGTCAGCAGCCCTACCCCTCTGGACTGGTTGAGTGTGACTGCCTTCTGGTTGCGCCCGTATGATGCCTATGGCACTGATTTCTATGCCAATGATGCTCCGCGCGTTGCCGATCGTGATCGCTTTGACGAAACGGACGCCTTCGGCTTTATCCTGCCTGTGAACATCGACAGCATCAAGCTGAACATCAAGCCTTGGTTTGTGTTCGCCAATGTAGGCGCCAGCTCCGGCCTTTATGAACGTGTTTTTGCCGCAGATGCTACTACTGGTGGCCTTAATTCTGTTGCCAGGGATGACCGTACACACGGAATTTGGGCCGGCATCAACTTTGATTTCAAATTGCTTGATCCGCTGACCTTCGGTCTTGATGTCAACTACGGCAACCTGCACAAGGCCAACCTCGCGCAAGTCGGCACTGATGACAACTACGTCGGCTCTCGCGGCTGGTTCATCGCTGCCACTCTGGATTACAAACTGGACTTCGGCAGCAACTTCAGCGTGACCCCCGGCATCTTCGGATGGTGGGCGTCAGGCGACAGCGCCGGCGGCGTGGAAAGCGGCCAACTCGGTCGTCTGCCCAACATAGGCACCAACGGCGGCGCATTCAAACCCACCAGCTTCGGTACCGCCGGCTACGGTAGCAGTATCGGACAATGGGGCGAATGCGGCGATATCATGGGCACCGGTCTTGGTACTTGGGGCGTGGGCATTCAGCTTGCCAACGCCACCTTCATCAAAGATCTGAGCCATACGTTGCGCTTCGCTTACTATCGCGGTACCAACGACAGCGATATTCCGGGTCTGCTCGGTAATGATGCCAGGGTTCGGGGTATAAAATTCAGGGATGACAACCTGTATCTCACAACCAAAGACAGCGTGTTCGAAGTCAACTTCGACCACCAATACAAGATCTATGAGAATCTGACCGCCGCCCTTGAACTCGGCTGGCTGCATCTGAAATCCGATGAGGATACTTGGGGACCTGGCTCCCGCACCGGCGGCGAAGGCAAGGAAGGCACCAACGCCTGGAAGGCGCAGGTATACCTCACCTATTCCTTCTAGCCTGAACACGGCATAGGCCGTTTCATGTGAGACAATCGACGGGGGCCGCAAGGCCCCCGTTCCGGTTTTAGAGCATTCTGCAAATGAAATTGCACAATGCTCCGGCGGCGGGTATCCGCCGCCCGCCCCGCAGGCGTAGGCGAAACTTGTTTTTGCCGTTAAGCGCCGAAGGGAGCGTCTCAAAACCAAATTGCCTTAAGACCCGTCTGAAGTGAAAACGAGGCCTCCGGCCCAGAGTAAACAAAGGGAGTTGACCATGTCCAGCGCAAAAACGGCCCATATCCGCACTATTGAAGGCAAACTTGCCGCGGGCGGCCTGAAGATCGCCGTTGTTGCCGGCCGTTTCAACGATATCATTGTCGAGCGCCTGATAGGCGGGGCAATCGACTATCTCACACGGCACGGGCTTGAACGCGACAATATAACCTTGGTGCGGATTCCCGGTGCTTTTGAACTGCCCATTGTCTGCCGCAAGCTGGCCCGAAGCGGCAAATACGACGGCATCGCGGCCCTCGGCGCGGTAATCCGCGGAGCCACGCCGCATTTCGACTTTGTGGCCGGCGAAGCCGTGAAAGGACTGGCGCAGGTATCCCTGGACAGCGGCGTGCCGGTGGGCTTCGGTGTTCTGACTACGGACAATGTGGAACAGGCCGTCGAACGGGCCGGTTCCAAAGCCGGCAACAAGGGCGCGGACGCCGCCGCAGCCCTGCTGGAAACCATACGCGTGCTTGAACAGTTGTAATGACAGGGACTAAAAAAAAACACCGCCGGGCGGAAAGGGTCTTCGCCTTCAAAGTGCTCTACGGCATCAACTTCACACCGGCCGCGTCGGAAGCCGCGTTGCTCGACTCCTTTCTGAACTCGCCGGGACGCCCGGAAGACTTTGACCCTGAAGACAGTTACGCATGGGAACTGGTTCTGGGCATCTGGAGAGAACGCAGCCGCCTTGATGAAATTCTGGACTCGCTGGCCCACAACTGGCGCGTCGAACGTATGGGCAAGGTGGAAGCCGCCATCCTGCGTATCGCCCTGTTCGAACTGCGGCAGAACAATCCCGAGGTGCCGCCCAAAGTGGCGATCAACGAAGCCGTGGAACTGTCAAAACAATACGGAAACGATAAATCCGGGGTCTTTGTAAACGGTCTGCTTGATTCGGCGTTGACATACTCTGAAAAAGGCGCGCCATGAAATACAATCCGCACGAAATCGAAGTCAAATGGCAAAAATTCTGGGAAGAAAACAACTATTTTCATTGTGACGAGAAAAGTGACAAACCCAAGTACTATTGCCTTGAAATGTTTCCCTATCCTTCGGGGAAAATTCACATGGGGCATGTGCGCAACTACTCCATCGCCGATGTGCTCGCTCACTTCAAAAGAATGCAAGGTTACAACGTCCTGCATCCTATAGGCTGGGACGCTTTCGGCCTGCCGGCGGAAAATGCGGCCGTCCAAAACGGCACGCATCCCGCGGAATGGACATACTCCAACATAGCCGACATGCGCAGACAGTTGAAGCGTCTGGGCTTTTCCTATGACTGGCAGCGCGAACTGGCGACCTGCGACCCGGAGTATTACCGCTGGGAACAGCTTTTCCTCATAAAATTCCTGGAAAAAGGCCTGCTCTACCGAAAAAACGCCTTTCAGAACTGGTGCCCGAATTGCCATACCGTCCTTGCCAACGAACAGGTTGAAGAGGGACTCTGCTGGCGCTGTGAATCCGTTGTGGAACAAAAGGAACTGACGCAATGGTTTCTGCGTATCACGGACTATGCCGACGAACTGCTCGAAGATCTGGACAAGTTGGAAGGCAAATGGCCGGAGCGCGTCATCACCATGCAGCGCAACTGGATCGGCAAATCCGTCGGCGCGGAGATACGCTTCGCGATTAAAGACGGAGCAGGGGTCATCACGGTTTTTACCACCCGTCAGGATACAATATTCGGCGCGACCTTCATGAGCCTTGCGGCAGCCCACCCCCTGCTGGACGAACTCGTGTCCGGCACGGAAAACGAGGCGGAACTCAGATCCTTCATCACGACCATCCTGAACGCGGAAAAAAGAGCGTACAACGCGGAAAATACCGAAAAACGGGGCATGTTTACCGGCAGATACTGCATCAACCCCTTCACCGGGGCGCTTATGCCCATATGGATAGCCGACTTCGTCCTGTCCGGGTACGGCACGGGCGCGGTCATGGGCGTTCCCGCCCATGACCGGCGCGATTTTGAATTCGCACAAAAATACTCCCTTCCCATCCGCGTGGTTATCCGGCCCGATGAAACCGGCGGGACCGACGATGCGGAAGCCCCTGCCCCGGAAGATCTTTCCGCCGCATACACCGATGCGGGCATCATGGTGAATTCCGGCGACTTCAGCGGTCTGCACAGTGAAGAAGGCAAACTCCGCATAGTCGAATACCTGGAAAAGGAAGGACTGGGCAAAAGAACCGTAAACCGGCGCCTGCGCGACTGGAACGTGTCGCGCCAACGCTATTGGGGAGCCCCCATCCCCGTTGTATACTGCGAACATTGCGGCATGGTTCCGGAAAAGGAAGAAAACCTGCCCGTGAGACTGCCGCTTGATGTTCTGACCCGCCCGGACGGGCGTTCGCCCCTGCCGGACGATCCCGGCTTTTACCGTTGCGCATGCCCGCGCTGCGGCGGCGAAGCCGGACGGGAAACCGACACCCTCGACACTTTCGTGGAATCCTCCTGGTATTTTGCCCGCTATACCGACCCGAGGAACAGCGCCGAAGCCTTCGACAAGGACAAACTCGCCTACTGGATGCCCGTGGATCAATATATAGGCGGGGTCGAACACGCCATCCTGCATCTCCTGTATGCGCGTTTTTTTGTCAAAGCGTTGCGCGACTGCGGATTTATTCCGGAAACGCGCGTCCCGGACGAACCTTTCGCCGACTTGCTGACCCAGGGCATGGTCCTCAAGGACGGCAGAAAAATGTCCAAGTCCAAAGGCAACACCGTCGATCCCTCGGAAATGACGGACAAGTACGGCGCGGACACCGTACGCCTTTTCTGCCTTTTTGCCGCTCCGCCGGAGCGCGATTTTGACTGGACGGAGTCGGGCATTGAGGGCGCCTTCCGTTTCATCAACCGTATCTGGCGGTTGGCGATCGAACTTGCGGGCAAAATACCGGTTGTAGACGCCTGCTCATCAGGGCCGGAGGAAGCGCTCCTGCCCGCGGCGCGCGCGCTTCGCCGAAAAGAACACGCCGTTGTAAAAAAAACAGGGGAAGACATCGCCGTTCGTTTCCAGTTCAATACGGCCATCGCTTCCGTTATGGAACTCGTGAACCTCATGTATCAGGTCAAGGACGAACTTGTGGAAAACGGGGGCGGCAAAAAAATTCTCGGGTCCGCGCTGTTCACCGTCCTGACCCTGCTTTTCCCCTTTACGCCCCATATCTGCGAAGAGCTGCGCCTGCGCCTCGGTTCCCCCCTTCCCCTTGCCGAAAGACGCCGGCCCGTATACAGTGAGTCCGCCCTGTCTCTCGACATGATCACAATAGTGGTTCAGGTGAACGGGAAACTCCGGGGTAAAATTGAAATCCCGGCCGGCGAAGACGCCGGGACCGTCAAAGCCGCGGCCCTTGCCGAGGCCGGCGTCCGCAAACATATCGGGGGACTTGCCGTAAAAAAGGTAGTCTATGTGCCGGGAAAACTCGTCAATGTGGTCGCAGGCTGACCTGCCCGCGCCGGAGATGAAAACGGGACGCGCCGCGCGCTGTTGTATAGCGGACGCGTTGCCCGACATGCCCGCGCCGGAGGCGGGAGTCATCCGGAAAGCCGCGTTCCGCCGAGTTTCCGGCCTCATGTTTTTGTGCCTTCTCCCGGTTCTGTTCAGCGCCGGCTGCGGCTACACTCTGGCCCCGGACTCGCCGTCGGTGCTGGGCGACGGGCTCAAGACATTGAAAATCAAAGGTGTGGACTACCCCACCCTGCACCCTTGGCTGCCCAACTCCATCCGTTCCATCCTGCGCGACGAGGTTGGGGCGCGCAATCTGGCGCACTGGGTGGACAGCGGACCGGCGGACTTCACCATCCAGGTGAACGTGCTCTCCTTTACCAACCGCGAGTGGATCAGTTCGGAACTGGACACAACGCAGCTTTTCGCCTCCTCCATGACCATGGAAGCCGTGCTGTACAGCGGCGGCGAAAACCGCGAAATCTGGCGCTCCGGCAAAATCCGCTATTCCGAATATGAGGAACAGGTGGACGAGAAAGCCCTTTCCGCTTCCCTTCTCAGGCAGATCATACGCCGGCTGTGCGATGAAATGCGCAATACGTTCTGAATGATGAAACGCGAAGACCCTGTGCGCGCGGGATCTCCGGCCTTCCTTGTTTGCCTTTGCCCTGACAGCCGCCTCCTGCAGAACAGGCTGGACCATCTTCTCGCGGCCCACGGGCCGGGGGGCGGCGGCGCATGGCGGCGCTTCGTGTTCTGGGGGGATGAGGGGCTGCCCCCCGCCTTCTGGGAACACATGACCCTGCAGGGATTGTTCGCCCAACCCAAGGCCGTCGTACTCAGAAGGGCCGAAGTGCTGCCGGTCGGGGTACTCGAAGAACAGCTTTCCCCTGTGCTTACGGCGGCCGCCGCCCCCGACGGCCGGACGCGCAGACCTCTGGTACTGCCCGTTATCTGCCTTGAGTGCGGATTTGAAAAGGGCAAGGCCAAAGTCCCCGCGCATGTGCAGCGCCTGCCTTTTTACACCGCCGCCCAAAATTTCGGCTTCATGGACATAACCCCCCCGCTTTACGAAAGCGGGCTTGCCGCCTACATCAAGGATGAAGCCGCCGGACGGGACATCCGCCTCAAGGCTGATGAACTGTCGCGTCTGGCCGCCTCCTTGCCGCCCGACGCCGCCCTGATCGGGACGGAATTGGAAAAACTCGCTCTGCTCCGCACGGCGGACGGCCGATTGCCGGAAGATGCCGTGAATGCCGTCGGCACGGCGCGGGAACTGAGTATTTTTGAAATGATACGCATAGTGCAGCAACATAAGCGCGCGCCGGAACTGTGGAAGCGTATCTTGGAAGACAAGCTTTCCGGGGAAACGAGCGTTTTCGGCTTCATCGCCCTGCTCCTGCGCGAAGCGCGCCTGCTTTGGCAAATCCTTATGGGGCCGCAACCGGACCTTCCTCCCCAGGCGGCGGCGCAAAAAAAACTTGCGGCCCGCAGTCTGGGGCCGGGCGGGACAGCGCAGCTCTGGGATATTGCCCTGCAGGCGGAAAAAGGCATAAAATCCGGCGAACGCAGCCCGGAACAGGCATTTGAAATGCTGGCGGCAAACCTGTTCATGCTCTTTACACATATGAATCAGCGCGGTCCGCTTTGACAACGGGGAAAAAGGGATTATTTTTAGCATAGCCTACCAAACAGCGAGGACATATCATGACTGATCCCCTGGTCCCTGTCGAAACGGCGACCCCGGCCCCGGCCGTGGAACACGCGTCGGACAGGAACGGCAACGCCGAGCGCACGGAATCCGAAACGGGCAACAGGCCGGAATTGCCGAACCGCATGCCCGTACTGCCTGTGCGCGACGTTGTCATATTCAATTACACCATATTACCGCTCTTCGTAGGCAGAGACACTTCCATTCAGGCAGTTGAGGCGGCCCTGCAGGGTAACCGCTATCTCCTTATTCTCACGCAAAAAGACGAACAGGTTGAAAAACCCGGGGCCGACGACCTGCACCGTATAGGCACCGTGGTCATGATCATGCGCATACTGAAGCTCCCGGACGGGCGCCTCAAACTGCTGGTGCAGGGAGTCAGCAGGGCGCGCGCCCTGGCGCTCATTGAAGACAAAAACTTCATGGAAGCGGAACTGCAACCCCTTCCGGAACCGGAAAACCTGCCTGCCGGCCCGGCCATGGAAGCCTTGATGCGCGCCGCGCGCGAACAGAGTGAACGCATCCTTTCCCTGCGGGGTATGGCGTCGCCGGATATCGTCAATGTGCTCAACAGCATAGAGCACCCCGGCCGTCTTGCGGATCTCATAGCCTCCAACCTGCGTCTTAAAATCTCCGAAGCGCAGGAACTGCTTGAATGCCTGGACCCGGTCGAACGGCTCAAACTGGTGAACGAACACCTGACCAAGGAAGCGGAAGTGGCTTCCATGCAGGCGCATATACAGGAAACGGCCCGCGAAGGCATGGACAAGGCCCAGAGAGACTATTATCTGCGCGAGCAGATCAAGGCCATCCGCAAAGAGCTCGGAGAGAACGCCCCGAACGACGACAACGATATCTCGGAACTGGCGGAGGCGCTTGATAAGGCCGGGTTGCCCGAGGAAGTGCGCAAGGAGGCGGACAAACAGCTCAAACGGCTCGCGTCCATGCACATGGAGTCCTCGGAAGCGGGAGTGGCGCGCAATTATCTGGAATGGCTCTCGGAGCTTCCCTGGTCGAAAACCTCGCGCGACCGCCTGAATATCGTCAGGGCCGGAAAAATCCTGGACGACGACCACTACGGCCTGGAAAAGGTTAAGGAGCGCATTCTGGAATTTTTGTCCGTACGCAAACTGAACCCCAAATCCAAAAGCCCCATACTTTGCTTTGTGGGTCCCCCCGGCGTCGGAAAAACTTCCCTGGGCCGTTCCATAGCGCGCTCCATGGGCAGGCGTTTCCAGCGCATGTCCCTCGGCGGCATGAAGGATGAAGCCGAAATACGCGGGCACAGGCGCACCTATGTCGGGGCGCTCCCAGGGCGCATCATTCAGTGCATCAAGCAGGCGGGAACGCGCAACCCGGTAATCATGCTCGATGAAGTGGATAAAATCGGCACGGACTACAGAGGCGATCCTTCCTCGGCCCTCCTTGAAGTTCTGGACCCGGAACAGAACAACACCTTCAGCGATCATTTCCTCAACGTACCCTTTGATTTGTCGAAGGTCATGTTTATCTGCACGGCCAACTTTCTGGACAGTATCCCCGCGCCCCTGCGGGACCGCATGGAAATCATCCGCATACCCGGCTACACGATGCAGGAAAAACTCGGCATAGCCGAACGTTACCTCGTCAAACGCCAGGCCGGGGAAAACGGTTTGCAGAACAAGGATTTCCATTTCGGAAAAGGCGTCCTTGAAGGCATCATCAAAGGCTACACGCGGGAAGCGGGAGTCCGGAGTCTGGAACGCGAGATCGGCGCGGTGTGCCGCAAGATCGCCCGTAAAAAGGCCGAAGGCTTGAAAAGCCGTTTCGCGGTGACCCCGGAAACCCTGAAGGTACTCCTCGGCGTGCCGAGGTATCTGGACGACGGACCGGACAAGAACACCATACCGGGGCTGGCTCTGGGTTTGGCCTGGACGCCCCACGGCGGCGAGGTGCTCAATGTGGAAGTGTCCACCATGCAGGGCAAGGGCGCGCTGACGCTGACAGGGCAACTCGGCGACGTGATGAAGGAAAGCGCCCATGCCGCCGTTACCTATGCCCGCAGCAATGCCGCCAAACTCGGCATCGACCCCAAATTCAACAACAAGATGGATCTGCACGTGCATGTTCCGGCGGGAGCAACGCCCAAGGACGGGCCTTCAGCGGGCGTTACCATGGCCGCGGCCCTGATCTCCGCCCTGAGCGCAAAACCGATACGCGCGGGCCTGTGCATGACCGGCGAAATTACCCTGCGCGGCCGGGTTCTGCCGGTCGGAGGCATCAAAGAGAAGATACTGGCCGCGGTAGCCTGGGGCATACCCGATGTGATCATCCCCAAGCAGAACAAAAAGGATCTTGAAGAAATCCCCGGAGATTTGCTCGCGCAAATCAAGGTTCACCCTGTTGACGGGCTGGATGAAGTGCTGGAGATTGCCTTCACCGAGGAACACAAGCAAGACGGCGCGCACAGGGTATGTGTAAAAAAACTCGCGCAGACCAGCTCCTGCATGAACAGGGACTTGCCGAAAGTCGGGAACAGGCCAAGCGCCTGATAATGGCCGGACTCGTCCGCTGTCCTGCCGGCGCATCCGAGACCCTCGTGGACAAGGCCGGCAGGCTGTTTCCGCTCGGCACGCGTTTCAGAATCGTGCAACGGGAGCGCTTTGTCGGCCGCGGGGCTTATAAGCTCCTGACGGCCGTTGAACATTTTTCCCTTGACCTTGCTGGTTTCGTTGCGCTCGATGCCGGGGCCTCGACCGGAGGATTCACCGATTGTCTGTTGCAGCACGGCGCAGCCAGGGTCTATGCCGCTGATGTCGGTAAAAACCAACTGCACGAACGCCTGAGGGCCGACCCGCGGGTCATCCCCCTGGAAGGCGTCAATCTGCGCTTGGCTGACGAATCTCTTGTGCCTGAAGACCTGGACATGGTCACCGCCGACCTGTCTTTCATTTCCCTGACCCTTGTTCTGGGGCCGTGCATAAGGCGTTTGAAAAACAACGGGCTGCTGGCCGCCCTGATCAAGCCGCAATTTGAAGCGGGCCCCGGCGCAACGGTGCGCGGCGTGCTGCGCGATCCCGCCGTGCGCGATGCCGCCGTTGGAAGGGTTCTGGCCTTCGCCCGCGACAAACTCGGGTTGCGTTTCTTGGGGCTTGTTCCTTCAGCCCTCAAAGGGTCCAAGGGCAATCAGGAATACATGGCCGTATGGCGCAAGGGTCCGTGAACATTGTTAATGCCCTCAAAATTAGAATCGCCGGATTATGGACCGGCTCCTTGCCTTTACCGTGTAAATATGCTTAATCAGTTTCATGCGTGGGCAAAAAATATGGGCTACCTTGCACCCTTTTTTTGAGGGTGGAGGCATGCTCGGGCGCAGGGAGGCCAACCGCCGCTTTCTGACGGCCCTGCTGGAAAGCGATCCCTTCGACGCCTATCATTTTTTTCTGCCGCACCCGGATGCCGGTGGCGCTCTGGAAAAAGAACTGGGCGACCTTTTTCCCGACATCCTGCGGGAAGGGCGCATCAGCCTGCGTCTGCACAGCGGATTGCCCGACGCCCTGAGCGATTTTTCCTATTATTGCCTGCATCTTTCCGATCCCGTCGTCCATTTCACCGACGCCATGTGCCTGCGCAACGTATTCAGCAGGCGTATCTTTCCCGTGACCGCCCCTACGCATTCCTTAAGTTACGTCGAGTACGGCGAAAAATTCCTGCAGCACATCTGGGGCGGCGTCACAGCGCGCGATGCCGTCGCGGCCACCTCCGCAGCCGGCGCGGAGGTCGTGCGCGCCTATTACGCGCACTTGCGCCGTGCCTACCGGCTGGATGAGGCACACTTCACCGCCCCTTCCGTCCGGCATGTTCCCCTTGGAGTGGAGCCGTCTCTTATGCCTTCCCCTGAAGAAAAAGACGGGCTCGGCGTGGAATGCCGCAAACGGTACGGTCTTGGGGACAAGGTTGTATTTCTGGTTTTCGCGCGCATTTCCTACCGGTCAAAAATGGATTTGCTGCCGGTGCTGCGCGCCTGCAAGCGGGCCGAAGACTTCGGTCTGCAGCCGGACAGCTACTGTCTTGTCCCGGCGGGTTGGGTGGAGGACGGCGATACCTTCGACAAGGAAATCTCCGGGTTCGCGGCGAATATGGGCATCAACTGCCTGACGGTTCCAAGGCCGGACAACGCAGCCCGTAAAGCGCTCTATGCGGCGGCGGACGTCTTTCTTTCCCCTTCGGATAATCTGCAGGAAACCTTCGGGCTTACCCTGCTGGAAGCGGCGTCGTCCTCCCTGCCGGTTCTGGCTTCGAACTTTGACGGTTACAGGGATTTGGTGGTTGACGGCGAAACCGGTATTCTGGTGCCGATCATCGGCCCGGTGCGGACGTCCCGCACGGACGCGGCCGCCCGTATTATCCCGGCCGCCGAATACCATCTGTTGCAGGCGCAGCAAAGCGCCGTGGATGTGGAAGCCCTGGGCCGGGCGATGTGCCTGTTCGCCGGGGACAGGGATTTACGCCGGCGCATGGGGGAAGCGGGCCGGCGGCGGGTGCTGGCCGGATATACTTGGCGGCACATCATCCGGCGCTATCTGGATTTGTGGGCGGAACTGGGTGAACTGCCCTGTCCCCTGTCGGAAAATCCTCTGGAGCGCCCCCCCGACGTGTTGCTTCATCCGGCCTGCCCGCCCCCAGCGGAGGTTTTCAGCGGCTATTATACCCTGCGCGCGGACGATCCCGTGCTTGCCGGCAGAAAAGTGGTCTGGAGCAAGGCAGGCAAAGCCGTGTATTACGGCAGGGATTTTCCTGTCATCTATCGTGCCGCGGAGGGGTATATCGACCCGGAAGCGCTGAGGAAGCTGTTGTTCACGGCCAGAAAACCCCTTGCCTGGGCCGACCTTGCCGCGCATTGCCGCGCACGGGCGAAGCGGCAGGGACCGGAGGATGAGGATTTCGTGCTGCTCTGGGCATTGAAGCACGATTTTCTCGAATTTGCGGGTGATATGAAGCAACAGGAGCGTAACATACGCTAAAAAAACTTTTTTTAATGTGAGATCGCCAGCCAAAAATGCACCTTTCGGCCGGCGTACGCCGCTTTGCAACGCGCCGAACCGAAGGCCGACGTTAAGGCAATTTGATTTTGAAACGCCTCCACCGGCGCTTAACGGTGAAAGCAAGTTTCGCATACGCCTGCGAAGCGGGCGGTGGCGCTTGGCGCATACGCCGCCTGAGCATTTTCAACTTTGAAATGCTCTAA
>JAISRC010000121.1 GCA_031273845.1 Desulfovibrio sp. | reverse complement strand
CCTGCGGTGTGCGACTGAGTACCTCAGCACTCAGGGGAATATTTGGCGAAGTGGCAGAGTCCATGGCTTTCAATAAACCTAAATTCTAGATCTTGTCTAGACCCCTGTGAGCGGTTACTATTTATGCTGTCTGTGAAGCTCAAAAGGCGGCCGGCGGAGTGCCCTCCATAAGCGACATGAGCGCCATAGGCAAATTCGCCCGGGAAAATCGCAATATATTGACAATCGCCAACGTTTTTGAGGAAATAGAGGGGGGCATTGTGGATTCGAACATCAATCTGCCGCGGATGCTTCATCGGCATAGATTTGCCATGAAGAACGGAATCAAGGATATAGTCTTCGAAAACGGCATGCCGACCTGCCTGGACTTGGCAGAAAACAGGAGATATGTGTTTCGTGCTCTGCAATTTCAGGGAGATTCAAAGGCGCTCATTCCGGATTTTTACACTGCCGCCGCCTTTGAACCCGCTGTATGAGGCATTTACACGGATCGGAATGCCGGTCCGTTTTGGAAAGTTACGTGCTTCGCTACAATATCCATGCAGCATATCACATTTAATAAAATATAGATAAAAATATCATAATTAAACATAACATGGAGAATTGTATATGTCATATACTATAGATATATCTAAATATATATATAAAATGCTTTGTAATAAAAATTTACAAAAAGCACTAGATGTTGTAAAAATAAATTCTTATACATCTGAGCAGCTAAAAATTATCATTAAATATATAATTGAACTTGCAATTGCAGATAGAAATTTTTATATATACATTTATATAGTTATATTTTCCTGCAAATGTGACTGTGAAGAATATTGTTCTAACATCATTGAACAATATCTAAATAATATACTTACGACAGGATTCTTTGATTTTTATACAAAGAATATAGATAAGCTCATACAATCAGAAAATTATAGATTTCATTCGCAAATTTTTTTGACAAGTATACGTGGTTTAGGAATTTTAAACCATGAAAACGAATATATCTCCGGTGAGTATAATTTTATAAAGGGATATATTTCCGAAATTGAACACCCTACCATATTTGATGTCGGAGCCCATATCGGCACATATTCTACTATGGTAAAAACTATCAAGAATAATGCTCAGATACACGCATTTGAACCGCATCCTAAAACCTTTTTAAAATTAAAACAGGTTGCAAAGAAGAATTTATTTTTTGCTTATAATCTGGGGATGTCCGACCATAACGGTCATTGTACGCTGTTTGATAGAATGGATACTGAAAATGGGAGCTCGCATGCTTCTATTTATCAAGACGTTATTGAGAACATACATAAAACTGTCAGTGTGCAGTTTGATATCAATCTCGTAACTCTGGATACTTTTCTTGAAAATGTTCCTGAAGTAGGTATCATCCATCTACTGAAAATAGACACTGAAGGACATGAATTAGCCGTCATACGCGGTAGTAGAAAAAGCATTGAGAGCGGCATAATCCGCGCTATACAGTTTGAATTTAATGAGATGAATGTCAGTAGCCGCAGTTTCTTACGTGATTATTACGAAGAACTTCCAGGTTATGATTTTTATCGCATGCTTCCCGATGGACTTGTCGCACTTGATAACTACAGATCCCCTTTGATGAAGGAAATTTTTGCATTTCAAAATATTGTCGCAATGAAACGGAATAGTGAAGAATCATGACATAAAAACCACCGGCTGGATTCTCTTTTGGAAAAGTGCAATAACGGACAAAATAACAGTGATATAGATGTAAACAAAGCATAGCGGACTGCTGTTTTATCAGTCGAAGAGATTCCTGCCGGCCGTCTCCCGGAAAACAATGCATCGCCGTGGACGGTTTCAGGAGAACTTGTCCACGATTTCCTTGGCCTCCGTCAGCGAATTGTCCTTGTTGTATGCCTCTAAGGCCGCTTCATAGGCCTTGTCCTTCTTGTTCCATTGCAGATAGAGTTTCGCCAGGTTCAGCATGGTGCGCGGGTGCTTGCCGAAATTTTTCATGGCGCTGAGGTAGATGCCTTCGGCCTTCTCAAATTCGCGCAGGTCCATCAGGCATTGGGCCGCCATGCCATATGCCCTGGCGTCCCTGGGAAATTCCTCCACGGCCTGCTCCAGCATCTCGGCGGCTTCAAACTGCAGTTTGTGCTCAAGAAACAGCTCACTGACCCGCAGAAGGATATCCTTTTCCGTCCCGAATTCTTCCGCCAGCACACGCAACGCGGCCTTGCCCCGCGGCGCGTCGCCGGCTTTCAGATATTCCGTGCCTTTCTGCAGCAAATGATCCCTGCGTTTCGCGCGTTCTTCCTCGGCGTTGCGCACGCGGTCCGCCGCATCCTCCTTGAGCGCCTTGAGCACAAGGTGCAGAACGCCTTGCAGCTTGACTTCCTTGCCCGGCTGATAAGGAACGCTCGCCTTGGGGGAACGGGCCAGTTTTTCAAACAGCGCGCGCACTTGGGGTTGACGGTTCAACTCCTGCACGCATTCCATAATCAGAACCTCTATTTCAAAACGCAGTTTTCCCGGCATGGTATCGGGATGGAAGGCGTCTATACCCGCGATCATGGCATCAAGGGCGCGGAGGGTATCGTCGCGCTTGAGCAGGGACCTGGCCCGGTTGAGATTGTGGCTCACCGCCTGCGGCATGGATAATGAAATCATGAATGTGCAACCTCTGTTCAAGTTCCACGGCGTCCCGGACCGAAATTCGGCGCTTGGGGGGCCGTCCTATCGCTATAGCGCATCAGGCCCGCTTTCCGCAATGCGAACTTCCACATGACCATATCCTGCGGATCGCATCACGCTGTTCCAGCATAAGCCGCAGTACGCCCGGCGGAACAAGAAAAGTCAGGTCGCGTCCGGCCAGAAAACGCTCCCGAACCAGAGAGGAACTGATCTCCAGGCAGGGCGAGGAAAACAAACGGATAACGCCCCCGCCGGGCAGAACAAAAGCCGTCTCACCGTCCCGCGCCTCCCGGCGCGGCATGGGCACGGCGTCCGGCCTGAGCGCCGAGGTCTGTTCCCTGAACTCGCCCGCGCCGTCTTTGCCGCGCGGCAACACCACCAGATCGGCCAAATCGGGAATCAGACGCCCCCGCCGCCAATCGGCAAGTTGCCGGTAGTCATCGCTGCCCATGATGAAAACCGGGCGCAACGCCGGATACCGCCCGGCAAGAATTTCCAGGGTATCCGCGGTGTAGGACGGCCCCGGCCTCTCCCGCTCCACTTCGCTGACGGCAAAGACGTGGGCCGCCTCCGGGGACAGGTCGCCCAGAGCCGCGCGCAACAGGGCGACACGCAGGTCAAAGGGCAGCAGATTGTTCCCTTCCTTGTGCGGCGGCACGGAGCAGGGAATAAAAAGACAGGAAGCCGGACGAAGAAGTTCCGCGCACTCAAGGGCAAGACGCAGGTGCCCCGTGTGCGGCGGGTTGAAGCTGCCCCCGAAAAGGAGCAGCAGGGACTCGGCGTGACAAAAAGAAAGTGCTTCGCGTAATATTGTCATTCAGAGAAAAATAACGTAGTTTTATCCGACTGATCAAGAGCAAAGCTATGCGCGCACCGCAGAAAACCACGCTGAAACGCGGCATCCTGCCCCACCCGGCCCTTGCTGCCTGCCTGCTCGCTCTGGCCGCCTCGGTCATCGTCCTTTATTTCGGCGCATGGGCGCGCCTCGCGCCGGAAACGCCCCCGGACGCTTCGCAGCCTGCCGCTCAGGCCGGCTCAGAAGAAATTGTCGAAACACCGTTCCCCGACCCGCAGAAAAGCGCTGAAGAAGAACCGTATCCCGCCCCCGGACATGAGGCCGCGCCTGCGTCCCGGACGGAAGAAAAAACGGCGGACGCGGAAAAACCCGCCCCGCGCCTGCGTCTGCCCTTTACCCCGGCAGCGGATTCCGAACTCTTCAATCTCCTGAAAATGGGCGAAGAGGGCCCAACCCTTCTGGTCATCGGCGGCATACAGGGGGATGAGCCGGGAGGATTTTCCGCGGCTTCCCTCCTCGCCTCGCGTTACCGCATACGCAAGGGCGGCGTATGGGTCGTGCCGGACCTCAATTTCCCCAGCATCCTGCGGCGCAGCCGCGGACTCTTCGGAGACATGAACCGCAAATTCGCGTCTCTGGCCCCCTCCGACCCGGAGTACGGAACTGTGGCCCGCATCAAAAGCATACTGCTGGACTCCGAAGTGGACATCATCCTCAACCTGCACGACGGCAGCGGATTCTACCGTCCGACCTGGGAAGGCCCGCTGCACAACCCGAAACGCTGGGGACAATCCCTGATCATAGACCAGGAAAAAATGTCCGTGCCTCCCTTCCTGCTTCAGGAAACGGCGGGCCATGTGGAAGTGGAAGTGAACCGCGCCCTGCTGAACCCCGGCCACCGCTACCACACCCACAACACCCTGACGGCCCTCGGCAACACGGAAATGGAAAAAACCCTGAGCTGGTTCTCGGTGCGCAACGGCAAACCGGCCTTCGGCATCGAGGCCAGCAAAGAATTCAGCACCGAGTACCGCTGCTACTACCACCTGAACGTGGTGGAAGCCTTCATGCGGCGCATGGGCATCGAATACGAACGCGATTTCCCCCTGACCCCGGCAGGGGTGCTGCGCGCCCTGAATTCCGACATCGCCCTTGCTGCCTTCAACGACAGGGTTGTCCTGCTTCTGGACAACGTGCGCCCGGTGCTGACCCGTATACCCTTCCCGAAGACGGGGGTCCGGGGAGTACGCAGTTCCAAGCCCCTGCTGGCGCTGGTGCGGGACGGGGAAGAATGGCGCGTGGCGTACGGCAACCGCACACTGACGCGCATTCAGCCGGAATATATGGATTTCGACGAATCCTTGAATGAATTTGAGCTGATTCTGGACGGACGCCCGGACAAAGCCGCCCCCGGCGACGTTGTCCGGGTGCGCGGGCACTTCCAGGTCAATGTCCCGGCCGGGTTTCGCGTGAACGCCATAGGCGCGCAGAAGGAAATCCGGGGCAGTGAAGCGGGGATGCTGCTGCGGCGGAAAGACTTTCTGCCGCGCTTTTCCATGGACAAGAATGCCTCGCTGTACCGCGTGGAAATTTACCGGGGCAAAGCCTTTGTCGGCATGTTCCTGGTCGATTTCGGGCGCGCGCCGGACCCGCGCCGTGATCCCATGACCGCGGTCAACGGACCGGAATCCGCATTGGGATTTTAGGCGGGGGATTTCCGCTTGACTCCCGGCAAGGCCGGGAGCACATTTCAGGTAACCTCTTCCTTCAGGGAGGGGGCAAGCCGGCCGGTTCCTGTCCGCCGGGGCGGAGTTCAATCGGCGGCCGGCGCCGGTTGTGGATTGAAACATGGGTTGAAATAAAATGGGCAAGACAATTCGTTTCGGAGTTTCCCTTGACGCGGATCTGCTGGAGCCTTTTGACGCGCTCTCCGCGGAGCGCGGCTGCCCGTCGCGCTCCGAGGCCATAAGGGATCTCATCCGCAACGCCCTGGTACAACAGGAATGGGAAGACACCACAGCCGAAACGGCGGCCACCCTGACCCTCGTCTACGATCACCACATAAGCGATCTTGCGCAGCGCGTCATTTCCGCCCAGCACGATGCCCACCATCTTATCGTCACCACCCTGCACGTGCACCTGGACCACCACCATTGCCTGGAAGTGCTGGTGCTCAGGGGACCGGGCGGCGAACTGCGCGACCTCGGCAAAAGGCTCGCGGCCATCAAGGGCGTGATGTTCGGCAGCCTCTCCCCGGCTACCACCGGTGAAAAATTGTGCTAGGAGTTTGTCGGACTTTAAGCATGTATTTTCTGTAACATACTGATATTTTTATATATAGCAAATCCGATCAATGAAAGCCGTATATAATAATTTCAGTATGTTATAAATATTTTA
>JAISRC010000101.1 GCA_031273845.1 Desulfovibrio sp. | reverse complement strand
CATGAAGAGAGAAAAATCATTCTGATTGTCTCTGACGGAGACCCGGACCTTCCGCAAGCGACTGCCAACGCGATCAAGGCAGCTTCGGCACAAGGCTTTGAAGTATACGGCATCGGCATCGACGCGCCGTATATGTCACGCCTGCTCCCGCCAAAACACAGCCTTCAGGTCAATTCCCTGCATGAACTGGCTCCGGCGATGTTTGACATCCTGCGGAATGCCCTGACCCGGCAGAACAAAGGCAGGGCAGCATGAAAATTCTCAACGAATGCCGGCTTTGCCGCTCAGGGGTTCTCACCAGAGTCCCGCTCTGTTTTGGCAGCCAAAAATTTCTGACCTGCTGTTTGTCGTACTTCCGTAATCGGCTGGTCAGATGCTTGTCCATCAACCTTTAACCCGTATTAGGAGGCACTATGCCCATCGTTCCTTGGATTCCAGTCGTGATTGCGGTCTTGACCGCAGTAAAAGAAATTATGGAGGATTGAGCTATGAATGAACCTGAAAAGATTATTGTCGTGCCGGAAAGGAGTTCCAGCAAGCTCTGGTACGTCATCGGCGGTTTTATCGCCGGAGTCGCCGGCACTGTCGCCGCCGCTTTTCTCATTGACGGCTGCGCCGGTGGAGCATCAAGTTCGTCTTCGGATGAAGACGATGCGGACACTGATTCTGAAGTTGAAACTGCACAAGACGGCGCAGAATAAGACTCCGCTAAAGCTGAAGAGACGGGATCACCGCCTGTAGCGCAGGAGGGAGAGCGCGCAGAATAACCTCAGAAACAAGGTGCAGGCATTCGGTAAGATGAGTGCCTGCACTGATAAATCGGATTTTTCTTAACAATCTATGCTCGCATTTCTCCCGATCTCTCCCCCCGCTTCATTGAAAAATCCGGCATAAATCCGGCATAAATCCGAACTTTGAAGAAAAAGGGTCTACGATACTTCATCGTAAACCCTTGATAATTCTGGTCGGGATGAGAGGATTCGAACCTCCGGCCCCCTGAACCCCATTCAGGTGCGCTACCAAGCTGCGCTACATCCCGACAAACGGTCATCACTACTCCAAGGGGACGGTTTCCGTCAACCCCCGACAGCCCCGGCTTCGCAGTCTGAAGCAATTTGATTTTGAGATGCTTCCTCCCAGGCGCGGATTTTGCATAGGCCGGGCATGGACATCTTCTCATTCAGCGCCGCGGGCGCGGCAAGCTTTCTGCTTACCCTGATGCGGGTGAGTCTGGTGCTGTTCATGCTGCCCTTTTACGGCGGCGAATACATTCCGGTCCAAGTCAAGGCGGCGCTGTGTCTGGTCCTGAGCATGGCCTTGTGGCCGCATCTTTCCTTTCCCGGCGAGCTTTTTCCGACGCATCCGGGCGGAATGCTCAAAATGATTCTGGCGGAAGCGCTGCTCGGACTTACCCTCGGCCTCTGCGTGCATTTTATTTTTGCGGGCATCCAGACAGGCGGCGAAATCATAGGCTTTCAGATGGGCTTCACCATGGTCACCCTGGCCGATCCTTCATCCGGCGCACAGGTGAGCATCAGTGCGCATCTGCTGTACACCGTGGCCCTGATAATTTTTCTGGCCCTGGACGGGCACCTGCTCATGCTGCGCGCCCTGGCCGATTCCTTCCTGCTCATGCCGCCCGGAGGCATGGTGCCGCGCCCGGCCGTGACCGGGGATATGCTTGAGCTTTCAGGTGGGATGTTTTCCCTGGCGGTCAAAATAGCGGCGCCCGCCATAGTCGCCCTGTTCACCGTGGAACTGGCCCTGGCGCTCATGGGCCGGGCCGCGCCGCAGATGAACCTGCTCACCATGGGTTTTCCGGTCAAGATCGCCGTCGGCTTTTTCTTCCTGGGCATTCTGTTCACGATTATGTCCCAGCGCATGGAAGGCCTGGTCCTGGAACTCGGCCCCATGTTCGACCGCCTGATGGGCGCGGCGCGCTGACGGAGGCAGGATATGGCGCGCGATCCGTCAAAAACCGAAGCGGCGACGCCCAAGCGCATCAACAAGGCGCGCGAAGAGGGCAATGTCGCCAAATCCCAGGAAGTCACCAAGGCCGTGTCCGTACTGGCCGGACTGATCGGGCTGAGCGTCTGCATCAATTATATGGCCGTGGAGTTTATCCGCCTGTTCCGGCATTTCCTGGGTTCCGCCCCTTCCTATATAAATATGGGCGAGGCATCCCTGTATGAACTCGGCCTGTATCTCACCCTGGTTCTGACCAAGACGGTTCTGCCTTCCGTGCTCTTCATCGGGCTGCTGGTCTATATTTCCCTGCGCGCCCAAGTAGGCAGACTCTGGACCACCAAGGTTTTCGAATTCAAACTTGAGCGTTTCAATCTCCTTTCCGGACTGAAACGCATGTTCATCTCGCCCGATACGCTGGTCCGCCTGTTCAAAAGTCTTTTGCAGGCCCTGTTTATCGGCCTCGCTCCCGTGCTGGCCGTCAAGGATGAAACGGCGAAGTTTTCCACCCTATACTACATGGACGCCGCGGGCACGGCCGTCTATCTGCTGGAGATCGGGTCAAAAATGGTCTTTTACGCCCTGATCCCCATGCTGGTCATCGCGGCTGCCGACCTCATCTACACACGCCGGCAATATGCCGAGAACCTCAAGATGAGCAAGGACGAGATAAAAGACGAACGCAAACAGGCCGAAGGCGACGAAAAGATCAAGGCCGCCGTCAAAAGCAAAATGATGAAAATGGCCGGGCGGCGCATGATGCGCGAGGTACCCAAGGCGGATGTGGTCATCACCAACCCCACGCATATAGCCGTGGCCCTGCGCTATAACGCCGCCGAAGCCCCCGCGCCCGTCGTCGTCGCCATGGGCGTCGACAAAGTTGCGGAGAAAATAAAGGAGGTTGCAAGACAATACGGGGTGCCGATCCGGGAAAACAAAGAACTGGCACGAGCTTTGTATAAACAGACTGAAATCGGGGATATAATCCCGCCGGAACTCTTCCAGGCCGTAGCCGTGATCTTGGCGCAAATCTGGAAGACAAAGAATCCGGGGAAAATCCCCAAACCCTGACGGTTCCCGTACAGCGTCACCCCTTTGACGGATGAGGAAAAAAGGCGTCGGCATTATGGCAAGCAACGTATACCTTCCCGAAATAGATTATCAGAAATTCGCCCGCCAGGGCGACCTGCTGCTTGCGGGCGGCGTGGTCGTGATCCTCATGGTCATGCTCATCCCCATGCCCACCATAGTCCTGGACTTTATGCTCTGCGCCTCCATATCCCTGTCCCTGGTCATTCTTGTGACCTCCATGTTTATGCTGTCGCCCCTGGAATTTTCCATCTTCCCCTCCCTGATGCTGGTCACGACTCTGCTGCGCCTGGCCCTGAACGTAGCCTCGACGCGCCTGATACTGCTGAACGGGGACAAAGGAACGGACGCGGCGGGCACCGTCATCCAGGCCTTCGGGGAATTTGTGGTCGGCGGTAGCTATATAATAGGCGCCGTTATTTTCATGATCCTTTTCATTCTCAACAAGGTGGTCATCACCGCCGGTACGACGCGCATCGCGGAAGTGGCGGCGCGCTTCACCTTGGACGCCATGCCCGGCAAACAGATGGCTATAGAGGCCGATCTCAACGCCGGACTGATCAACGAGGAACAGGCCACAACCCAGCGCAGGGCCATACGCAAGGAGGCGGATTTTTACGGCGCCATGGACGGTGCCGGCAAATTCGTGCAGGGGGACGTGAACGCCGGTTTGCTCATCACACTGATCAACATCATCGGCGGCGTGCTCCTCGGCATCCTGCAGAAGGACATGCCCTGGCAGCAGGCCCTGCAGACATACAGCCTGCTGACCGTGGGGGACGGGCTGGTCTCCACCATACCTTCGATCATCACTTCGACGGCGGCGGGACTCATCGTCTCCCGCGCCGCCGCGGAAGCCAAGATGGGCGAGGAATTCATCGGGCAGTTGACCTACAACGCCCGCTCCATGAACATGGTTTCCGGGGTACTGTTGCTTTTCGCCCTGGCGCCCGGAATGCCGGTCCTGCCCTTCCTCGGGATCTCCCTGACCCTCTTCCTGCTGGCGCGCGCAGCCGGCAAAGGCGGGACGGAAGCGGCCGAGGGCGCGCAGGGTAAAAACGGGGCCAAGGCGCTGCCCGCCGGACCCGGAAAGGCCGCCGGCGGCGCGGCAGGAGGCGGGGAACATGCCGCCGATACACCCGAAGAAGTGCAGGCCCTGCTTGCCCTGGATACGCTGGAACTGGAAATGGGCTACGGTCTGGTGCCTCTGGTGGACGAGGGACAGAACGGTAACCTGCTCTCGCGCATCAAAGCCATACGCAGGCAGTTCACCTTGGACATGGGCGTCATCATTCCCTCCCTTCATCTGCGCGACAACCTGCAACTGAAGCCGGGCCAGTACAGCCTGCTGATCAAGGGCAACGAGGTGGCCTCGGCTGAAATACTCGTGGACCACTATCTGGCCATGGACCCCGGCAACGCCCGCCACAACATCCAGGGCACGGAAACCAGGGAGCCGGCCTTCAACCTGCCCGCGCTGTGGATACCGGAAAGCAGGAAGGAAGAAGCCATGCTTGCCGGTTACACGGTCGTGGACCCTTCCACGGTGATAGCGACCCATCTTACGGAAGTTTTCAGACGTCATCTGGCGGATTTCATCGGCCGGCAGGAAACGCAGAACCTGCTCGACAATCTGGCCAAAACCGCGCCCAAGGCGGTGGAAGAACTCTCGCCCGGCACCCTGCCCCTCGGCGTGGTGCAGAAAGTGCTGCAGAATCTGGTGCGCGAAAACGTTTCCATCCGCGACCTGCTCACCATCGTCGAAACCCTGTCCGATCACGGCCATGCGGTCAAAAATTCCGAAACGCTCACCGAATACGTGCGCGAACGGTTGGCCCGCACCATTGTCAAGCCCTACCTGGACAGCAAGGGCGCACTGCCCGTCATCACCATGGACGCCAAGGCCGAGCAGACCATGCAGGAAGCCCTGCGCCAGACCGATGGCGGCGCATACCTGGCCCTGTCTCCGGGACTGGCCCAGAAACTGATGCAGAACATCAACCGCGCCGTGGAAAGCGCTGTGAACACGGACGGGCAGCCTGTGGTGCTGGTGGCGCCCCTGACCCGCCCGCACCTCGCCCAGTTGGTCATGCGCTTCCTGCCCTCGGTTCCGGTCATTTCCCAGGCTGAAATACCCCCGGATATCCGTCTGACCTCCGCGGGCACGGCCGGAGTCGACTGATGCAGATCAAGAGTTTCAGCGCGCGCAGCACCAAGGAAGTGCTGTCCCTGATCAAGGAAGAACTCGGCCCGGACGCCGTTATCCTGGACACGCAGGAGGAAGACGGGCTGTTCACCATGACGGCCGCCCTGGAAAGGGAGCCGCTGCGCAAGGCCCCGCCTGAAGACGCCGCCCGCCGGTCCGCCCCCGCCGCAGACCCGGCGGGGCAAGCCGAGCCGGTGCCTTCGGGACCGGAGAACGGGGCGCGTCGGGAAAAAGGCCGGGAGCACGGGGGAAATGTGCGTCCGACGGCGCGGGATGCGCATCCGGCGGAACGGGCGCGCGGCGCGGCCCGTCCTGCATACGCGCTTGCGGGACCGGATGTTGCCGGTCCTTCCGCCTCATATGTTTCGGGCGGCACGGACCGGCAACAGTGGCAGGAAGAATGGAGCGGCATCAAGCAGCAGTTGATGGCCTTCATGAAACCGGCCGCATCCTTGGACTCCCTGTCCCCGAGACAGCGTCTGGCGGTGGAATTTCTGCGCCGCGAAGGGGTGGAGGACGCGGCGCTGCTTCAGCTCTGCAACAGGCTGCAGGCGGACCCCGGAGCCTCGATCCTCGTTCCCCTGAGCGGACTGGCGCCGGTACGCGCATGGAGCGGCGACAACTGGCTGCAACGCATACAGGTGATCGCCGGTCCCTTCGGGGCGGGAAAAACCACCGTGGCCGTGCGTCTGGCCCTGGCCCTGCGCAAAAGCCGGCCGGGCATCCGCATCTGCCTGCTGAACGCCGATGCCGGGCGCGGCAACGGACGCCTGCTCCTGCGCCATTACTGCGAACTTTCGGACATGGCCTACAAGGAAGCCTCCACCACCCTGGAACTGGTTGCCGCGCTGAATCAGGGGCTGCGCGAAGGTTTTGAGCGCATCATTGTGGACCTGCCGGGGATTTCGCGCGGGCGCCGCCTGCGCACCCTGCTGGAAGACGCCGGCCTTTCGTGCCTGACGGGCGGCGGACCGGAAGACCTGGCCGTGCATCTGGCCCTCTCGCCGCATTATACGGAGATGCGCGGCATGTTGGAGCGCTACCGCACGGCGCACGAAGGCAGCATAGTCTGGACCAAACTGGACGAAGCCGAGCACTTCGGCCAGATGGTCAATGTGGGCGCGGCCACCGCCTTGCCCGTGTCAGCCCTGTCCTTCGGCCCCGGCCTCGGCAATTCCCTCGCTCCGGCAAAGGAAAACATGCTCTGGAG
This sequence comes from Desulfovibrio sp., assembly GCA_031273845.1. Lineage (GTDB taxonomy): Bacteria > Desulfobacterota > Desulfovibrionia > Desulfovibrionales > Desulfovibrionaceae > Frigididesulfovibrio. The sequence goes on along the minus strand of JAISRC010000101.1, from coordinate 3,085 downwards.
ACTGATCTTTAAAAGAGAAATGCCCCTCGGCGCTTGAAGGTTGTACTTAAAATGCTTACACTAACCGAAACCCCGCCGGTCCTGGAGCCGCCTTATGAACAACCCTGACCTGCCATTGGTCATATCCGTCACCTCCGGCAAAGGAGGCGTCGGCAAGACGAACATCTCGGTCAATCTGGCCTGCCGCATGGCGGCGGACGGCAAAAGGACGGTTCTGCTCGACGCCGACCTCGGACTGGCCAATGTGGACGTTCTTCTCGGTCTTACTCCGGTGAACAATCTTTTTCACCTGTTTCATGAAGGGGTCGGGCTGTCCGATGTGCTCATGGAGACACCTTACGGCTTCAAAATCCTGCCCGCGTCTTCCGGGGTAAGCGCGATGCTTTCCCTTTCCGCAGGGCAGAAACTCACCCTGCTGGAAGCCATGGACGAACTTGAAGATTCCGTGGACTATCTGATCGTGGATACGGGCGCCGGCATCAACGACAATGTCATGTACTTCAACATGGCGGCCCAGGAGCGGCTGGTGATACTGACCCCCGAACCGACTTCGCTGACCGACGCCTACGCCCTGATCAAGGTCATGCAGCAGAACCACGACGTCAACGATTTCAGGGTGCTGGTGAATATGGCCGGGGACGAAAAATCCGCCCTGGACATTTTTCGCCGTCTTTACCGGGCCTGCGATCACTTTCTTTCCGGGGTCGGCCTGGATTATGTGGGCATGATCCCGCGCGACGCGGGCGTACGCAAGGCGGTCATCAACCAGAAACCCTTCTGCGTGGCCGACCCCGGCTGTCCGGCAAGCCGCGCTCTGGCGGAAACGGCCAAAACCATTCAGACTTGGGACGTTCCACATGCCCTCGACGGCAACATCAAATTCTTCTGGAAGCGGCTGCTCTTCAGACAATAGCTCCGGCGCGGCCTGGGAACAGTTCGGCGCGGGCCTCCTGGCCTGGCCGGAGTGCAACGGCGCGCAACAGGACAACATAGTCAGGCATTTCGCCCCCAAGGTGAAGTATCTGGCCCTGCGCCTGAAATGCCGCCTGCCGCGCAATGTGGAACTTTCCGACCTGATAGGCGCCGGTACCCTAGGTCTCATGGAATCCTTCGGCAAATTCCGTCCGGACATGGGTATCAAGTTCGATACCTATGCCGAAAACCGCATCCGCGGCGCTATGCTCGACGAACTGCGCCGGCTGGACTGGTTCCCGCGCTCCCTGCGTAAGAAAATCCGCATTCTGGACGAGGCGATACAGAAACTGGAACACGACGGCGGGGAAAACCCCAAAGAAGAAGAACTGGCCGCCGAGACCGGAATGGACGTCAAGGAAGTGCGCGAAGGTTTGGAGGCCATGAACAACCGTTTCACGGTCCCCCTGGACCTGATCATGGAGTCCTTCGCCGGGCTGGACGACGCCGGCTCGGACGAAGCCTTCGACTCCGCCTCCTTCCATGAGCTTGTCGCCAGGGTAGGCGAACTTGTTGGACAATTGACGCCGCGCGAAAAACTGGTATTGTCGCTCTATTACGCGGACGAACTGAATATGAGAGAAACTGCGGAAGTTATGGGTATCACGGAAGGAAGAGTTTCCCAACTGCACTCACAGGCATTGACACGATTGCGCCGGGCATTTACCGTGCGCCACGGAGAAACGAGCTTGCCGTAAAGGAGAAATGCCATGTCTTATAATCTGAATATGCGTGTTCTGGTGGTGGATGATTTTTCCACCATGCGGCGCATCATCAAAAATATTCTGCGCCAGATCGGATTCACCAACGTCGTGGAGGCCGACGACGGCACCACGGCTTGGGAGGTGCTGAACAAGGATAAAATCGAATTTATCATCTCCGACTGGAACATGCCCCAGATGACGGGTATTGATCTGTTGCGCAAAGTGCGCGGCAGCGAGGAGTTTGCCGACCTGCCCTTCCTCATGGTCACAGCCGAGGCCCAACAGGAAAACATCATCGAGGCGGTGCAGGCCAAGGTGTCGAATTATATCGTCAAGCCTTTCACAGCGGAAGTGATGAAGCAGAAAATAGACAAGATTTTTCCCTGAATAATCCATGTCCCAGGATCCCGCAGATTCGTCGTCCCCTGACGGCAAAGGCACGGCCGTCGGCTCAAAGGTCGAGCTGGATGTGGACGATGCGCCCTTTTTGCAGGCGGCGCAAAAGAGTGCCCCCCCCCCCCCGAAAAAAAACGATACGCCCGCGCCTCCTCCGAAAGAAGAGGACGGGATGAAAAAGCCCGGACTGCCGGCGCGGATCAAGGCATTCTTCGCCCGGTTCAAGATTTCCGCCCTGCTGCAAAAATTCCCGTCCGGCAAAAAGCGTTTCATGATCCTTGGCGGCGGGGGCTTTGCCGCCCTTGCGGGCATCGGCGCGGCTCTGTATTTCTTTGTTTTTTCCGGACCGCCCAAGCCTCCTCCCGAGCCGGAAAGCGTGCCGGCAGCCGTGACTACCGTGGTCGTGCCCTCGGCGCCCCAGCGCGACGACGCCCCCCCCGCCGCCAAATTCATGTACCGCCTTGATTCCTTTATGGTGGAAAAGATCGGTTCCGAAGGCGAAATACGCTTCCTGCGCTGCAGTTTCGTCGTTCCTACGGACAATGAGGTGCTGATGGCCGAATTTTCGGCCAAAAACATTGTCCTGCGCGATGCCGTGTATTATTATCTGATCAACAAACCGTTGACCTTTCTCGCTGATACCTCGTCAGGCGAGGAACTGAAGCGGGACATCATCAGCATAGTCAACGAAAACGTATCCACGGAAAAAATAGAGAAGCTCTATGTGGAAGATTATGTCGTGACCGTCAGGTAGGCGGAACCCGTCTTGGAGCATTTCAAATTTGATACGTCCTACTCGGCGTTTCCGGCGCAAGTGAATTGCGCCTGCGCCTTGTGGACGGGCGGCGGCGCTCCGCGCTTTCGCCGCCGGAGTAATTTCATTTTGAAATTGCTCTAAGGCAATTTGATTTTGAGACGCCTCCTCCGGCGTTTAACGGCGAAAGCAAGTTTCGCCTACGCCTGCGGGGCGGGCGGCGGCGCTTCGCGCATACGCCGCCTGAGCATTTTCAACT
>JAISRC010000092.1 GCA_031273845.1 Desulfovibrio sp. | reverse complement strand
TCAGAAAGGCTTCGGCCTTTGGGCGCTTGAGCTTGATCATGGTTGGATTGTCCGCATCAATAACGACCAACGCGCCGGGATGACTTTTGTGCCCCGGCCAAGGGAGGATCAATGACTATTCGCGAAAGGGCGTACCGCAGCGCCCATAGAAAACTGTGGGGCTGGCTTGCTGATAACCCGGGCAAGGAAAAAAGCGACTGGCCGGGGTGGAGTTTCAAAGGGGGGACATATCCGTGTGCGTACTTGGGGTGCTTCGCATGTGAGTATCTGCGCGGGATGGACAACGTGCAATGCTGGGTTTGCCCCTGCCTCACTGGTAAGGGGTGTTGCGGAGGCTGTTTTGAACGCTGGGAGCATGCCAAAAGACTGTCAACCCGCCGCAAATACGCCTTGCTGGTCCGCGACGCGTGGCCGGCCCCGACGCCGGACGGGCAGGAGCGTGATTGACATGGACCGCTTTTTGTCGATGCGCGAAGCCATGCAGCTTGCCGGAATAAAATCCCGCAACACCATAAAACGCCTGATACGGGAAGGGACGATCGAGGCGCAGCGCCTTCCTTCTCCGGGCGGGCATGGACACTGGCGCATCAAGGAAAGCTCATTGTACGCAATCTGCGCGGACACAATCCGCACCCAGGCGCTTGACATGCTCCGGAGGCATAGGGCATGAGCTTTCACATGTCCCTTCGCCCACCCTTCAAGCGACCCGGATCAGATTCTTGGTATTATGAGATTGATCGGCGACGCCGCAGTCTTGGCACAACTGACAAGATTGAAGCCCTTCGGCTTTTTAACGCGATCAAGCGGGAGTATCTTGCCGGACGGATAAGCCAGATCACCGGCGACTGCAACAAAAGTTTAGGCGATTTTGCCGATGAATACCTTGGTTGGGCAATTCAGGTCCAACCAACGCAGACCTACAAGGCGAACAAAAAATCTCTAGGCAAGCTCATAGAAAATGAAGGGCGCAACATTCGTCTGGACAGGCTTTCAGTAAAGGCGATTGATCGCCTGAAGGCCGCCGGCGCGGCATACAAACCGAACACAGTGAATCTCTTTATCCGGCATCTCAAAAGTATTTTCAATAAAACCGTTGACTGGAACTATCTCCAGGCGAATCCGTTTCGCGGTACTCGACAGGTGCCCGTAGAACGCAAGCCACCCACCTTTCTCACCCTGGATGATGTGCGGCGTCTGCTTTCCGCCACGCGGGACACTGACACCCGCGCCATGATTACAGCATATCTATGCACGGGCCGCAGGCGTTCCGAGCTTGTGTCGCTGCAATGGGCGGACGTGGATATGAACGCGCGGCGATATTACGTTCGGCAAGAGAAGGTCCATTTGTCAGCATGGTATCCGGCCAACGACGGGTTCATGGCGGTTCTGGATGCGGTACCATCGGCAGAGCGGACAGGCCATGTTTTCAAGCGGTGGAGGCATCCGGACACCATCACGCATGTTGTCAAGCAGGCGTTACGCGCCGCCGGGCTTGAGGCGTTCCACCTGCACGATCTCCGGCATTCCTTCGCCGTTTTGTTCATTGAGGCGGGGGGAGGGTTGCGCGTTCTGCAAGAACTCTTGGGGCACAGCCAGTATCAGACAACAGAAATTTACGCGCATGTTTCCGGCGACCATTTGCAGCAGGCAGTCAACCTTGTCAAAATGCCCCCTGCGCTGAAGTCCGTAAAATAGTCTTTTGCGGACACTTTGCGGACAATCCGTAAGCTCTTACTCTCCCGCAAGCCACCTCATACTACTGTTAATCACTAGGTCGGCGGTTCGATCCCGTCCCGGGGAGCCAAGAAAATCAAGGGCTTATCTCACATTAGAGATAAGCCCTTTTCTGCTGCTGCTACCAGTCTGCTACCTTCTTTCTCCGTTCTCGCCTCCCTCGTATTTGCCTACTTGGATGGTATCAAATTGGGCGGTCGTGATGCCCTGCTGTCAAAGGGAGCGTATGCGGCTTCTAGCTGACATGGCGCTCATGGCCATCACGACCGCTACCTTCTGCGGGCAACGCCCGCTTCCTTCGGGGTCTGTCTTTCGCGCCCCGCCTCTTTCCTCTTTTGTAAAAAAAACTGACCAGAGTGTCCTACGACCTGATCATGCGTCCGCTGATTTACGGGGCCTCCCCGACCGAATCAATGTTGTGGCGCTGGCGAGGCCCAAAAAGCGAGAAATTTTTTGGGAAAAAATTAGTGGGAAATCGGGAAGCCGGTGCCCCGGAATGCAATCAGATATGAGAGCTATGAAAAATGAGAGGTGATCAATGACAGACGACGCGGGAGAAAAAAAACAGGGAGCGCCCGGGCCGGGTGAATCTTCCCTGCCCGATGCCGCCGAGATCGACGCGATCCGCCGCGAGGTCGGGTCGCGCATCGTGGAAGAGGAAGCCAAGGCCGACGAGGGAAAGTCAACGGCGAAAAGTAAAGCACCGCCTGGGGCAAAAAACCGCGCGACGGCGTATCCCAAGCAAAAGGACGGCCCGAAGGGGAAAGCTGAATCCGGTGGGGAAGCCCCGCCCGGAGGCGGCGGTTTCCAAGCAAAGCCCGGGCCGGGAAAGGACAGCGGCGAAGGCAAGAGCAAGAATATTTTTTTGAAGGACGGGCGTATTGCTCATCCCTTCATTATCGCTTCTTGCTATGCCCTGGATAAAGGCATCGGGGCGCTTTTCGCAACAATGATGCGCGACAAATTTGTTTATGTACCGGAGAAAAAACTCTGGTATGCGTGGGAAGGACACTACTGGAAAGAAGTTTTTGAATCCATCGTGCGCGCCTCAGTAGAACGTGTCGTTGAACGGCTCGACTTCGCCAAGTCCTACGAGAGCGGCATACTCAAGGAAATCAACCCGGAAGACAATGAAGCACAGGGCTTCCACAAGCGGAACCTTGCGAAAATCAGCAATAGGATCAACGTTCTGCATGAACCGAAAGGCGTGACATCATGCTTGCGATTCGCCCTGGATGCCGACGACCCGCTCATCGTTTCATCGAAGGATATGGATAAGGCTCCGATGCGCCTCGTCTGCGAAGACGGCATGATCGACATGCGTACAAGCGAACTCACACCCGGACGCCAGGCCGACTACATTACCCGTATCTGCCCGGTCCGATGGAAAGGCCCTGACGCTCCGGCCCCGAACTGGGAACGCATGCTCTTTGAGATACTCGGCGAGCAGCCCGAAGTGCTGCATTACTTCCACAAACTCATAGGCTACGCCATGGCCGGGAAGGTGACGGAAAAGCTGTTTGTCATCCTGCTCGGCGAGGACGGTGACTCCGGCAAGACGACCATCTTTGAAACGCTGTATGAGATAGTGCGAGACTACTGCTCGCCCATGCCTGTGGAATTGCTTCTGGAGCAGGGCGGGGCCGCGCAGAACCCCAACGCACCAACCCCGGCCGTCATGGCCCTGTCCGGCCTGCGCCTGACCTGGGCGTCCGAGCCTGGAGAAAACCGCCGTTTTTCCGTGGACCGCATCAAGCTCATGTCCGGCAACGACAGCCTTGTGGGGCGCAATCCATGGGACATCACACAAACAAAATTCCCTCCGACACACACGCTCTTTTTGTTGACGAATCACAAGATGCGCGCCGCCGCGTCCGATCAGGCTTTCTGGGGCCGGGTGCGCCTGATCGAATGCCCGTACAGTTTTGTCGCCGTTCCAAAGCGACCTCACGAGCGCAAGCGCAACATCTCGTTGAAGGATGAGATTGTCGCGGAGGAAGGCCCCGGCGTGCTGGCATGGATCGCCCGCGGCTATCAGCTTTATCTTGAGGAAGGGCTGGTTCCTCCCGACATTGTGCGTGACGCGACAGCCCTCTATCAGCGCGAAGAAGACTATATCGCGGAGTGGATTGAAGAATGCATCGACCGCGTTGCCGATGACAATGCCTATGAAACCATGTCCGATATGTATGATGTATATCGCAACTGGTTCATACACGGTTACGGAAAACGCAATCTCGTATCGCAGATTAAATTCGGCAAGCTCGCCGCCAAGGTCATCAGGAAGGCCAAGGTGGGAGGACAGGTCCGCTTTTACGCCGTCCGCCTGAAGGATGATGCGAGGGAGCGTTTTGCGGATAAATAGCGGACTTTCAGCAGGACGGTCCATGCCGGAATCAGGACGGAATAAACGAATCTGATTCCCCCCTGCGGCCTTGTCCGTCTTGGATTGGGGAGCAACGGCAGGACGGAAGGACAAAATTTTCTCTATAGATTCTACACGCGTGCGCGCGCGAAAAAAAGATATGCTCTAAAAGTATCATTATATCCTGTTATTATATAATAAATATAGTAATACAGATAGTTATAGCCAAGACAATCTCAGGACAAAGCAGGACGCTTTTATGGCCACCATTACGGAATTGTACACGCGGCGTGGGTTGGAATTGAAACCGAAAGGCGGCGGCGGCGAGCGCGGCCCGGAGTTCTGCGGTCCCTGCCCGGAGTGCGGCGGGGAAGACCGCTTCCTTGTCTGGCCTGAGCAGAACGGAGGGGCCGGGTCATACGCCTGTCGTCGCTGCGGCAAGGCGGGTGACGTGATTCAGTTCCTGATGGATTTTGACGGTCTGCCCTTCCGTGAGGCGCGCACAGCCGCAGGCTTTGAGGGTGACGGATCATATCGTCCGAGCGCCTGTCCGTCCCCGCCGAAGCAAAGGGCCGTCCCCCGCATTGCGCCCGCGGACGTATCCACGCCTGAAGAAACATGGCGGACAAAGGCCACAAATTTCGCGCGGGCATGCCATGAGATCCTGCTGCAGCGGCCCGACACGTTGTCCTGGCTGGCACGCAGGGGATTGCCGGAGGACGCCGTGCGCGCCTTCGGGCTGGGATGGAACGCGGGCGACGGCAAGCACCCCTACCTCATGCGCCCGCGCAAGGTCTGGGGCCTGCCCGATGTTCCGCCGGAAAAAGAGGGGGGCAAAAGCAAAAAAAATATTTGGCTTCCGCGCGGGCTGGTGATCCCCCTGTTTGAGCGGGACGGCACGGTACTGCGCCTGCGCATCCGCCGCCCGGAGGCGGACCGCAAGAACACCGGCATTACTCTGCCTTACTACGTCGTCCCCGGCTCCGGCATGGCTCCCCTCTGGATAGCGCAACGCCACGGCACCCTGCCGCCGTCCTCGGTCTGCATGGCCGTGGAGTCCGAGCTTGACGCCATGGCCGTTTCCCACGCCGCCGGGGACATCTGCGCCGTCCTTGGGATGATGACCGCCCGCATAGCGCATCTGCCCCCGGACATCATGCGCGCCGTTTCCGCCTGCGCCCGCATCCTCGTTGCCACGGACTGGGGCGACAATATGGCCGGGGCATCCGGATGGGAGATCTGGCGCGATACTTTTCCCCAGGCGCGGCGCTGGGTCTGCATCCACGGCAAGGATCCGGGCGAGATGGCGCAGTCCGGTCAGGACCTCCGTGCATGGGTCATCGCCGGCCTGCCCGATACCTTTTTGCGTATCGTGGAGCGCAAACGTGCGGCACCCGCACAGCCGGCACCGGATGCCGATACGGAAAGCGGCGCGGCGGAAACATCCCCAGATCACCCCCAAGGGCATGAGGTTCCCTCGCCCTCGACACCCGTTGCATTGCATCCCGCGCCTGCCGTCGCCGCTGATCTCCCCTATGAGGTATTCCCGCAGGCAGCCGGGAGTGAATGTTATCCCCTCGTTGTCGTGGACTCTGATCTCCGGCCGGATACTTTCCCGCCGGAATCCTACGGGAGCACGCCATTGGCGCGGCTGAGCTATACCCCGCACGGCCCGCAAGACGCCTTGCGCATCCTGGCCAGGGCCGGTCTGCGACTGCTGCGCTGGGACGACAACACGATCAGCATAGCCGGCGCGGATGAATGGGGCATGGACGAACGATTTTCTGCTGAAATTTGGGCGCAGCGACATAAGGATCTGCTCCTGCAGGCGGCGGGGATCGTGCCGGGGGCGCGGCATGGCTGAGATACAGGACATTGCCGCCGCCGTATCGGAGCGGGATATGCAGGTTCTTTTGCGGGCCAAGGTCGAAACGCAGAATGCCTACATGGCCGACCCGGGCAACGCCGTATTGCGGCGCGCTTACTACGAGGCCAAGCGTCTCTATGATGCCGAGGAATTGCGGCGCGAAAGCCGGCGCGGCGCGCCTGACCCCGCTGAATCCGCGCCGGCACCGGCGGCCGGGCGGGTGTTCCGGACACAGCTTGAGGCCGTCGCCTATCTGGGCGATGCGGGATACAAGATCAGCAAGAGCCGGCTCAACCGGGACTTCAAGGCGCGTAAAATTGCTACCAATGCCGACGGGCATTTTGAGGAAAGCGCCCTGCTCGCCTATGCGACGGTCAATCTCACCGCCATGGCTCAGGCCGAGAACAGGGCGCAGGCCGATGCCGTCATGTCCCGAGTGAACGCCGATGCGGACCTGAAGTCCGTGCAGGCCGCGCGATTCCGGCTGAAGCTGGAGCAGGAGCAGGGCAGGCTCATGCCCCGCGTGGACCACGAGCGCGACCTCGCGGCCCGGGCGCTTTTTTTCAAAAGGGAAGTGCAGAATTTCATCCACCTGCACGGCGGGGCCATCATTGCCCTGGTCAAGGGCGACGATGCCCTGCTGTCCGACCTGGTGCGGTACTGGATAGACTCGACAGAGGCGTGGATGGACGCCTGGGCGGCGGAACGGGAATTTGTCTTTGACGCGGATGACGGAGAAGACGGAGATGACGGCGCGGGCGAAGGGGACGCGGAATGAAGGTTGTTTTAAGCAGCGTCGAGCGGCACATCTTTGCCCGCCGGGAGCGCGTCCCCGTCTCGAGATGGGCGTCGCGGAACCTGATAGTACAGGACGGACTGTACCGGGGCAGCCCCCTCCGTCTTGATGTCGCCCCCTTTCTGGCCGGCCCTATGGACGCTTACTCCACCCACGGCGTCATAGAGGTAATCGTCTGCGGCTCCCTGCAGGTGGGCAAGACGCTGATCCTCTACGCCTGCCTCGGATGGGCGTTGGATTACCGGCCCGGCGTCAAGATGCTCACCATGCCGACCAAGGACAGCCGCGACCGGGTGCGGGAAAAGAAACTGGAACCCCTGCTGCGCGGCAGCCCGGTACTGCGCAGACTCATCGCCCGCTACAGGCGCGAGTCGATCAGCCTGCGCGACGGCACGGGCATCGAGTTGGCCACGGCGGAAAGCGCCTCACAGCGCGCGTCCATCACCGTTCAGGACCTCTTTGTGGATGAGGAGGACCTCTACGCCGGAAGCGGAAAGTCGTCTCCCCTGGAGGACTTCAAGGGACGGACCCGATCCTATGCCCCCTGGCATAAAATTATCCGTGTCTGCCAGCCCAAGGGGGACGAGGAGTCGAGCATCTGGCGCGGCGTCACCGGCGCGGACCAGCTTTACTGCTACGAGGTCGTCTGCCCGGCATGCAGGCATCAACACCTTCCGGACGTAGCCAATTTGGCCGTAATGGAAGAAGAAACCGACCCGGGCGAGATCCGGCGCAGGCGGCTTGCCCGATACCGTTGCCCCTGCTGCAAGTGGCCATGGACGGATCATGTACGGGATCTGGCCGTGCGCGCCGGCGCATGGAAGCCGTACCGTTGGAGCGCGGAGCAGGGTTTTGTCCCCGCGCCGGATATTCGGGGTGCAACGTCAGTCGGCTTTCACATCCCCGCGCTCATCAGCCGTTTCGTGTCCCTTTCCGATCTGGCCGCGCGGCGCATTGCGGCCGAGGCGTCCGACGATGCCGAGGTCAAGCGCCAGTATTACAACGACGATCTGGCCCTGCCCTATGTGCCCGTAGAGATGCAGACGGATCAGGAAAAACTGCTTACCCTGCGCGAGTCATGGCTCCCGCCCCGCACCGTGCCGCACGGGGCCGTTGCCCTGACCTGCGGCATCGATGTCCAGAAGCGCGGCTTCTGGTTTTTGGTCCGGGCATGGATGCCGACCCTCGCCTCCTACATCATCGACTACGGCTCCCTGGAGACATGGGACCAGGTCGCCGCCCTGCTCTATGAGACATGGTATCCCGTGCAGGCGGCGGGAATGGGGGGGAAAGCGTCCGGGGGCGCGCCGGCCGATACGGGGGAGCGCATGCCCGTATGGCGCGCGGCCATAGACTCCGGAGGCACGGAAACCGAGGGCATCTACACGCGCACTGAGGAAGTTTACATGTGGGCGCGCGCCAACGGGCAGGGCACCGCCTTTGCCTGCAAGGGCGCGAGCCATGCCCAGGTCGCGCCCGTGCGCCGGGTCATGATGGAGCGTATGCCCCACAACGGGAGGCCCATCCCCGGCGGGTTGCCTCTCTACCACCTGGACACCGGGCTGCTCAAAACCCTGGACTTTTCCCGCCTGCTGAATCCCGAGAGCAGGCAGCCCCTGCGTCTGCATGCCGAATGCGGCGCGGATCTCACGGCGCAACTGTCCGCCGAAAAGCTGGTACGCAAAGGGCAAAAACTGGTGTGGGAGCAGATCCGCCGCGACAACCATCTCCTGGACTGCCTGATGCTTTCCGCCGCCTGCGCCGACGCATCCTGGACGCCGAGCCTCCCGCACTATGTCCTCATGCTGGATCGTCAGGCACGGGCCGATAATGCGCCCGCGCCGAAACCGCAACGGGAGCGGCCGCGCGCGGCGACCGCCGGCCGTTGGTAAACATGGGAACTTTCATGACTTACACAACTACAGATCAGGACCCGTCGGGACACAGCGCCATGCGCATGGAAGCGAACCGCTCATCCACGGTCCTGCACGGCTTGAAATGCATCTGCGCTTACGCCGGGAAAAGCGAGAACACGCTCCTCAAATACATACGCGCTGAACGCTTTCCCGCATCGAAGATCGGCGGGGAGTGGGTGAGCGACAGGGACATGATCGACGCCTGGCGCTTGGGGCGCATCAAAAGGGGTACCTCAAATTCCCGCAAATAACCTCAAATTCCCGCAAATTCCCTCAAATTCCCGCAAAAAACCTCAAATACCCGTAAAAATCCTCAACGGGGTTCCCTTCTGAAAAAATTGCTGTAACGTAATAGACATCAAGCGCGAAAAATTTTTTCTTGTAAAGGCAGCGAGTTATATGCAGTCCCCCGGTATCTGGCGAAAATTGCACAACAAAATGCTCGCTGCAATGGAGAACGGAAGCTTCATGCAGTTTTCCGGGTATACCGTCGCCGGCCTCACATTCAACTACCGCAGCCTTTCCGAGTTCTGGGAGGTGCTTGCGGACGTCGAGGCCCGTGCGGACATGGAGGACGGCGTCACCCGTTACCAGGGCCGGCGCTATGCCGGGCAGGGGGGGCGCGGCTGATGGGCATACTCTCCGCATACGCCCGCCGTAAATCACCGCATCGCATGGAGCACGGCCCTTCACGCAGGCGCGCGTCACCGGCGCGGACATCGGTCAGAAACTATGACGCGGCATCCCATGGACGGCTTACCGGAAACTGGAGTCCCTCCACCGTTGACATCAACCGTCTGAACAGCGTCAACGCCCCCTTCATCCGTGCCCGTGTCCGTGATCTGGTACGCAATTTTCCCCCCTTCGCCCGTGCCGTCAACTCCGTTGTCGCCTTCACCGTAGGCAAAGGCTCGCGTTTCCAGAGTCTGGCGACACTGCCGAACGGCGAACCGGATCTTCCCGTCCGGAAAAAAATTGAGGACCGCTTCCGCGCCTGGATGGATGAGGCGGACATTTCCGGCAAGCTGCATTTCTACGAACTGCAGCAACTCGCGAAACGGCAGGAATGCGAAAGCGGCGAGTTCATCGCCCGACTTGTCGTCCCCCGCAGGCGCGGCCGTCCCCTGCTGGCCGTGCAGATGCACGAGAGCGAGCAGCTTGCCGCCTGGCAGTTCAAGGGGCAGGCCCCCGACACCGATATCTTTGACGGCGTGGAATACGACATCCATACCGGCGAGCCTGTCGCCTACCATTTCAGGACCAGTGCGGGCTGGCAGTTCATGGTCGAGTCATGGCGCGAGGATGCGGCGAACGTCCTGCACGGTTTTCACACCCTGCGCCCCGGACAGTTGCGCGGCATGACGCCGTTCGCACCGGCTGTCATCCTGGCCAGGGACATGGGCGACTACATGGGCGCGGAAATCGACGCCGCCAAGCTGGCGGCGAAATGGCTCGCCTTTGTGACCACGCCGACCCCGGACCAGTATCAGGCCATGCGCGCCCCCGCGCCGAACGCCCCGCTGAAAGCCGAGCGCACGGATATCGACTGGCTCGAAAACGCCATGATCGAATACCTGCGCGACGGGGAAAAGATGGAGTTCGCACCGAACCCCGGACGCCCCGGCGACAGTTTTGACCGTTTCACGAAATTCATCTTGCGCATGGTGGCGATCACCATGGACCTGCCCTACGAAATACTGTCCGGCGACTACTCCGGCATCAACTACAGCACGAGCAAGGCGTCGCGGAACGACTTCACCATGTTCCTTGCCCCGCATCATTTCCGCAACCAGCAGCACTTCGTCCGCCCGATTTTCCGCCGCTGGATGGCTTCCGAGGCTCTGTCCCAGGACTACCTGCCCGGTTACTGGCAGGACCCGGACCGCTATCTGCGCGCCATGTGGATTCCCGCGGGCATGCCCTCCGTGGACCCCCTGCGCGACGGCAAGGCGGACATCGACGCCATAGCTTCCGGCACCAAGGCCCCCCAGGAGGTTATCCTGGGCCGAGGGTCCGACCCTGAAGAAGTCGTCGCGCAAAGGGCGGCATGGGTCCGTCTGTGTACGGACATGGGCGTCGATGCCACAACGGGCGGCGTGAGCACCGCTCTGGCTCACAACCCGGCCAAGCTCGGCGCGCAGGAAACTTTGGACATCAATGCGGATAAAGACACGGAGGAACCCGATGCCTGAAAAAGTTGCAAAAAAGGTCCGCCGTATCCTCGACCGCAACCCCCGTCTTGCCTCCCGCTCTCTGCCCGTGCGCATGGACGCTTCCGGCCGGCCCTCCACCCTGGACGAAGCCGGCCGCAGTGTGGAAGTTACGGCCTCAACCCAGGCCCCCGTCGAGGTCATGGACTGGGAGACCTGGCGGCCCATCCGGGAGGTCCTGCTCGTGTCCGGCTGCCGTATCCCCCCGTCCGGGAGCGTGCCTCTGCTCGATTCGCACAGCCGTTTTACCGTGTCCGATATCATCGGGTCCTATCGGGACATCAGGGCGGAGGATACGCCGTCCGGTCCGGTGCTTACGGGCCGCGCCGTATTTTCCGCGACGGAAGACGGCGAAAAGCCGTTCCGCAAGGTCGCCGAGGGGCACATCACCGACGTCAGTGTCGGCTATGAGATAGCCGCGCACATCAGGCTGCGCGAGAACGAAACCACGGAAGTCAACGGCGTGTCGTATGCCGGTCCCATGCGCATCGTCACCGACTGGTCCCTGCGCGAACTCTCACTATGCCCCATAGGAGCGGACCCGGATGCCGTGGTCCGCGCAGCACACCATAAGTCCGCGCCCGCCGCCGGACGAAAACAGGAGTCAACCATGCCCAAGAACACGAAGGCAGGCGGCAGGAAAGCCGCAATCACTGAGGAACGCAAGGCCGGGATCGTCGCCCGCCTGCGCGCCCTGCTCGGCATGCGCGCCGAGGAAGAGGAAAAAGAAAAGGACGAAGACGAGCGCGACGACGATGCCCTGCTTGTTGAAGCGGTGGGCGATCTGCTTGATGCGGATGCCCGGGCCGAGGGCGATGACGAGGACGAAGACAAGGAACACGCGGATGACGACAAGGACAAGGACGAGCGCGCAAAGTCCGGCAAAGCCTCGCTCAGATCCCGCGCCGCCGTTTACTCCGCGCTGGCCTCCCTTGCGGCGCGCAACGGGGACGGCAAGCGCGGGTACGACGATCAGGCGCTCCGCGCCGTGCTCGCCGCTCTCGCGCCGGACGGCGGCGACCGTGCCGCCGTTGCCGAACGCTCACGCATCAAGGGTATCCGTGCCATGGCCCACAATTTCAACCTGTCCTCCGATGTGGAGGACAAACTCGTCGCATCGGGCGACGGCCTTGAATCCGTCAAGGCAAAGGTCTTGGATATGGTAGCGCAGCGCGCGTCAAACGGTCCCGGTTTTCATGTCAGTGTGGGAGAAACCGAACAACAGAAATTCGGAGCGGCCGCGCGCGACTCCCTCTATCTGCGTGTCGGCGCGCGCATGCTCAAGCATGATCCGGGCAGCCCGGAATACCGCATGGAGTCGCCGCGCGAACGCGCCCTGCGTGAGCCGGCCCCCGGCGCCCGCGATCTGCTCTCCCTGCCCCTGCCCATGCTTTGCCGCGACATGCTGCGACGCTCCGGGCAGCGCATCCCCACGGACACCCGCGAAATAGTCGGCCGTGCCCTGACTACGACGGATCTTCCGCATCTTCTGGTGGAAACATCGCATCGCATCCTCCTGGATGCCTACGACACGGCCGCCGAGACCTGGGTGATCTGGGCACTGCGCGGTCAGGTCGCGGATTTCAAGAAGACGAAGCTGATCGGCTTCGAGGGCGACGTTTCCCTGATGCTCAAACCGGAAAACGACGAGTACACCGAGGGGCACCTGGCGGAACACGCCGAGGAATATGCGATACAGACCTTCGGACGCAAGATGTCCATCTCCCGCGAGTCGCTCATCAACGACGACCTCAACGCCCTTTCCCGTCTGCCCGGACTTTACGGGCAGGCCGCTGCCGCCCTGGTCGGGGACATCACCTATGAAGCCCTGCTTTCCGCGCCTCCCATGGGCGACGGCAAGGCCCTGTTCCACGTCGGCCATCGCAACCTCTACGCCGGGAAGGGCGGCGCGCCGACCATCGCCAACCTGGGCGCGGTGGTGACTGGCATGAAGCTGCAGAAGGACAGTTTCGGCAAGACCATCAGCATACAGCCGAAATTTTTCATCGCTCCCGTGGCAATGGAAGTCGCCGCCGAGCAGTTCTTCAACACCCAGCTGATGGGCGCAGGCTCCATCGTCGGCACGGGCGATGCTCCGTTCATCCATAACCCTTACGGCGGCGCGTATTTCACCCGCGTCTACGACCGCCGTTTGGACGACGACGCTCCGGACAACTGGTATCTGGCCGCCAAAGACGGCACTATCGTCGTCTTTTTCCTGGGCGGGGTCGAAGCCCCCTACATCGAGAGCCAGGCCAATTTCAACACCGACGGCGTTGAGAGCAAGGTCCGTATGGACGTCGGCGCGAAAGCCGTGCGTTCCGTCACCCTGGCCAAGGCGACTGCCGAGTGACAGGGCCGGCGCAAAATATACATAAACATGTACAAAGCGGCGCATCGCGCGATGCGCCGCGCAAATAAAGGAAACAGCCATGACAAATTATGTGCGTAACGGAAAAACGATCACCTTGCTCGCGGATGAGGATGTCAAAGGCGGGGATTTGGTTCTTTTCCCCGGCATGGTCGCAGTCGCTTCGACGGATATTCCCGCCGGAAAAATCGGCGCCTGCGATACCGAAGGCGTTTTCGATCTCGGCAACAAGAGCGCCGGGGCAATACAACAGGGAGAGACCGTCTATGCCGCCGCCGACGGTACGCTCTCGGCTTATGCGACGAGCGGTGTCGACGAAGCTGTCGTCGAAAATCTGCGCGTCGGCGTCGCCTGGGTCGCGGCCGCGACCGCCGCGACGACCGTCCAGGTCAAGATCAACGCCTGAGCGCCGGGGATACAGGAGATACGTTGTGGAAGGCGGATCGTACTTTGAAGCGCGGAGAGCGGCCCACAGAATGATGTTTCTTTTTTCGGCGTGTTTCGTTCTCGGTCTGGCGGTTGGTTTCGCCGCCGGCCTGTTCATTGACCGCCTGCTGTAGGAGATGCGGAGATGCCGAAGATACAGAAGTATCAGAAGGTCGCGGCCTCGGCTGCGCTGATCGCCCTGCTCGGTGCGGGCGCGGCAGGGCTGTATGCCAACGAGGTTGCGAAGCATGAGGGCCTTGTCCTTGAGGCATACCGCGATCCCGTCGGCATCCTGACGAAGTGTTACGGTGACACATACGACGTAACCACCGGCGCGACATACAGCCGCGAAGAATGCACTCAATCCCTCAACAAGCAGCTGATCAATCATGCCAAGCCGGTTCTGGTTTGCGCTCCCGAACTCAAAGAATTGTCCGACGGCGAAAAGGCCGCTTTTTTGGACCTCGCCTATAACATCGGCACAGGAAACTTTTGTGCGTCGTCCATCCCGCGCCTGCTCAAAGCCGGGGATCGTGCCGGAGCCTGCGCGGTGATCAGCCGGTTCAACCGGGGCGGCGGCGTCGTCATGCAGGGACTGGTCAATCGCCGTTTTGACAACCGCGAGTTATGCGAGCGCGGATTGAAAGGGGATCTCTGATGGGCGCGATACTGTCCGCGGTCGGAGCCTGGGCGCTGAAGTTCGTGCCTTTCCTCCCGGCGCTTGTCGAGAAGTTCTTCCCCGGTCCCAGCAGCCGGGAAAAAGAGCTTGAAAAAGAGATCGAGCTTGAGACGGTCAGGCGCGGCCGTATCCCACCCAAGCAACTGCTCTGGTATGTCGTGGTCGTCGCCTTCGGTATGGTCATCTTTTTGTCCCTGCTCGACAGTGTCTTTCCGGATCTTGTGGACGAGATGCCCATGAAAAAAGAGGTCATGGACCTGCTGCACAAAGCGGTGGACGGGGGCATGTAATGGACGATTTCGAGAGTTTCAAGTCTGAACTCTTCCGGCGCATAACGGGTATTGAGCAGGCGCAGGCGGCTACAAAGGCCATGCTGGAAGAGCGTTGCGTGGTCCGGGAAAAAATTTTGGATAACCTGAGCGGACGCGTTTTCAAGCTCGAAGTCGAGGAACACAAGCGCAGCGGGGCGCGCGCGGTATGGGCTATTATTGCGGGCATCGGCGGGGGTCTGCTCACGAAGTTTTTCCCCTGGGGAGGGGGTCAGTGATGGATTTTCCCACCGGCATGCACATGACTTTCAACGACGCCGGGATACTTCGGCGCTGGCCGGCCCTTGCCGAACAGGCGTCCCCATCCCGTTTGCGGTACGCCGTCAAGCTCGGCATTGACCGTACCCTGGTGCATCTGCGTAAAATTATCGCCGTGGGCATCCGCGAAACCTATCATATCAAGTCCGCCGCCGTAAAAAACGCCGTCATCATGCGCAAGCCGGTAAACCGCAAGGGCGCGGAGCTTGCCGGCAGCCTGACTTACGTCAGCCGCCTGAGCCTGCCTCTGATCTCCTACGGCGCGAAACAGCGCAAGAAAGGCGTATCCGTGCGTATCCTGAAGACGCACGGGACGCGCCTTGTCACCCCGGGCGGGGACAAAAAAATCATGAAAACCGCCAAAGATCGCGCCGCCGTATGGATCGCCAAGGGTCATGTCATGGCCCGCGTGGAAGACAAGGATCACCCGGTCATCCTCTACGGCCCGAGCCTGCTCTCTTACTTTACCCGCCCCGGCATATGGAAAATGCTCCGGGTCGAAGCCTACGAGTTCATGCATCAGCGCGTCGAGCACGAAACAGAGGCCGTACTCGCCGGTTTCGGCAGCGGCGGCAAGCACAGCGGCAAGACTCGCCGCGCAATGATGAGCGGAGGCCCCGATGCCTGATCTCACACCATTTGATGCGAATCTGGAAGCCGACGTCGCCATGGTCCTGCAGGACTCCCTCGGCCCCGGAATGGATGTGGTCCTGCTGGATCCGGACGGAGAACAGCATCCCCTGCGCGCGATCTACGAAGCCCCCGGCGCTGTGGTCAATCCGGGAAAGTCCTACGCCCCCGTGGTTTCAACAGCCCACATGATCCACTTCCGGGAGAGCGTTGTGCAGCACGCCCTGGGCAGGCCCCTTTCCCGGCGCGACCGTTTCATCGTGCGCGGCAAGACCTACGCCGTCCAGAATCCGCAGACCAACGGTTTCGGCTTCGCCTCCGTCAAGCTCCTGGAGGCGGCCGATGCCTGACGCCGTACACCCCATGCACACCCGCGCCCTGATCCGTCACGCCTGCGTCCGGGTCATCAGGGACTTCCCCGACGTCAAAGCCCTGATGGACGGGCGCGTCTGGCCGGACCGCTCGGAACACTGGCTTGCGGACGAGCTTCCCGCATGCGGCGTCTACACCCTGTCCGAGCAGACGCTTGAGTCCGACATTTCTCCCGACCCGGAAGAGCGTCGCATCGACCTCGCCATAGAGATACTCGCCCGCCTGACGACCTCCGTGGACGACGCGCTGGACGCACTCTGTCTGGCCGTGGAAAAGGCCATGCGCATCGACGCCGTGGGAATCGCCATGGGAGCGATAGCCGACGCCGCCCGCATCGAGGCGGGTCTTGCCCCCCTGGCCCCCGTGCGTGTGGACGGCGCATTGCGTCATACCGCCGACGTCCTCCTGCGTATGGAGTTGCAGAGCACGGAGATCGGCATCGCCGTCGAGGGCGACCGCGAGATAGGCGTCGCCGTGCTCACCTATGCCCTGGAATATCGGCGCGCCTATCCCCTGCTGGTCTTGCCCGATTTTCTGCTTGCGGCGTCCGGATGGGACGTCATGCCCGCCGACGGGCGCATCGACATGGTGAGCAAGACCGTTTTTACACCGGGGGCCAACGGAGTTCCGCCGACAACCACGCCGGACACATCAACCCCGCAACAAACCGGCATCCCTGACGCGATCCTCGACCATCTGGACGAGGCCCTGCGGGACGCCCCGGAGGACGAGTCATGACACATCCGACCACCGTTTTCATCCGGCCGGCTCCCGGCCTTGTCATCGCCGATCCGCAGACCGGAGACTATCTGCCCGAAAAGGGCGCGATCATGCCCCGGTCCGCTTTCTGGTTGCGCCGCATGAAGGACGGCGACGTCCTTGAAGGCCCCGCGGCAACCCCTGTAAAGCCCGCCAAAGCGGCAAAGGCGGAGTAACATGTCCATAGCCTTTCCTTCTCTCCCCGACGTCACCCGAGTACCCTTTGCGTACGCGGAATTTGACCCGACAGGAGCGTCCGACGACGCCTCCCTCATGCCTTACACGGTGCTTCTGGCCGGCCAGAAGCTGGCAACGGGCGCGGCGGACGACTACAGTGTGCAGCGGCCCATGTCCAAGGCCCAGGCGGACGCGCATTTCGGGCGGGGGTCCATGCTCGCGGGCATGTGCGCCGCTTTTCTTGAGGCCAACCCCATGACCAAAATGCTGGCCATAGGCGTGCCCGATTACGCCGGCGGAGAGTTTGCGTCCGGGGCCGTGGCCTTCAGCGGCGCGGTGATCTCCGGCGCGCCGGTCTGCCTCTATATCGGCGGCACACTGGCGCGCGCGGCCGCAAGCTACGGGACGTCGGCGGCGGATGTCGCCTCGGCCCTGACCGACGCGATCAACGCCGACCCGGATCTGCCCGTCACCGCCGCCGTGTCGTTGGGACAGGTTACTCTGACGGCCAAACACAAGGGCGAGAACGGCAACGACATAGACCTCCGTCTGTCCTATTATCAGGAACCCCTGCCCGGCGGCCTGTCCATCGCAATCACGCCCCTGACCGGGGGCGCGGGCAACCCCGACCCGGCGCCGATCATCGCGGCCATGGGCAACGACCAGTACCACGTCATCGGATGGCCATGGACGGACAACGCATCCCTTGCCGCCCTGCGCGACGAACTGGACGACCGATGGGGACCGCTGCGCCAGATTGACGGGCAGGCCATAGCAGTCAAACGCGGCACCTTCGGAACCGTCACCACCTTCGCGGCCGCCCGCAACGACAAACACCTGACCGTCATCCCCTCCGAGGGCAGCCCTACCCCGCCATGGATCGACGCCGCCGCCTGCGCCGGGGTAGTGGCCTATTACGGCAACAACGACCCCGCCCGCGGCTTCAACACCCTGCTCGTGCCCGGAGTGCTCGCGCCGGCTGAAGCGGACCGCTGGCCGTCCTTCCCCGAAAAAAATCAGGCGTTGTTCGAGGGAGTTTCAACGCGCTATGTCGCGCCCGACGGTACGATGCGTCTGCAAAAGCTGATCACGACATACCGCCTCAACCCACTGGGCGCGGAAGACAAGGCTTTCCTCAGCTTGAACTCCCCCCTCACCCTGTCCTATCTGCGCTACGACTGGAACAACTATCTCAAACTGAAATATCCGCGGCACAAACTGGCCGGTGACGCGGACGCGAACCGTTATGACCCGTCACAGCCCATCATGACCCCGAAGCTCGGACGGGCCGAGGCCATAGCCCGTTTCGGCTCCGCCTGGCTGCCCATGGGACTGGTCGAGGGTTTTGACCAGTTCAAGAGGGATCTGCTCTGCGAACGCAACGACCGCAACGAAAACCGTCTGGACTGGCTGCTCCGTCCGGATCTGATGAATCAGTTCGAGGTCGCCGGGACCCTGTTCAGGCATATCGTCTGATTTTGTAGGCCTCGACATATCGGGCGGCATCGGAAGTATCGCTGAGGAATCACAAAATCGGGTTTCCAAAGGGGGCCTGCCCCCCTTTGGCCGCCGGAGGCAAAGTCGAATGAAGGCAAAGTCAAATAAAGGAGCATCTTCATATGGCATCGAACAATCGCCGCGCGGGACGGGTCTTTCTCAAGGTGGACGGCGCGCAGTATGACGCGAAAGGGACGTTTTCCTACAACATCGGCCAGGACAAGCGCGACGGGATCATCGGCGCGGACGGAATACACGGCTATAAAGAGACGCCGCAGATCCCCTACATCGAAGGCGCGCTCACGGACCGGAACGAACTGGATCTGGAAGCGCTGGCACTGGCGGACGGCGTGACGGTTACTCTGGAACTGGTCAACGGCAAGACCATCGTCCTGAGCAACGCATGGTTCGCGGGCGAAGGCACGGTCACAACGGACGAAGCGGAGATCGCCGTGCGTTGGGAGAGCCGTATCCCGGCCGTGGAAAGCAAATAACGAGGGAGCTCGTTCAAAAAGGCGCATAATCCGTTCAAAAAGATACGGATTTTGTTCAGCGGAGAACGGAAATGTTTCAGCCTTTAAAAATCGAGTTGCAGACCCCTGTGACGCACGGGGCGGATGAGGTACGCGAGTTGACCTTCGCCCGGCGCATGACCGCGGGGGACCTGCGCGGCGTCAATGTCGCGCGGGTCTTGCATGACGACATCTTTGAGGTGGCTTCGCGCCTGACCGGACAGCCTCCTTCGGTGATACGCTCCCTGGATATAGCGGATTACATGGCCGTGGCCGGGGTGGTGACGGGTTTTTTGGACGGTTCCCGGTAAACTGGCGCGAAGGCGTCGCCGCGCTGGCCTATACTTTTCACTGGCCGCCCGATGCGCTGCTGTCCATGACGGCGGATGACCTTGTGTTCTGGTCGGACAGGCTGCGCGACGTGCAAAAGATGCTCAAGGACAACAAATGAGCGGCAAGCAATCCAGATACGAGATGATCATCGGGGCTGTGGACAAGTTCAGCGGCACCTTTGCCAAACTCGGCAAGGGGACGAAGGACGGGTCCGAGAGCCTGACCCGTTTCAGCAAGTCCATCGACTCGTTCAACAGCCGTTCCGGGTTTTCCCGCGTGAGCGATGCGGTCGCGGGCGTGGGCGGGAGCCTGCGTACCGCGACGGCCGAAGGCCGTGCCTTTTTTTCGACCCTGACGGGGATGGCCGGCAAGGCCGCCCTGGTCTTCGGCGGCGCCGGCGGGGGCCTGTTTGCCCTGGCCAAGGGAGCGGCCAACGCCGGGGATGAGGCGATCAAGGCCGCGCAACGTGCCGGGGTAGGTGTCGCGACATGGCAGGAGTATGCCCATGCCGCGAATCTTGCGGATCTCGGCACCGAGCAGCTTCAAAAGGGGTTCATGAAGCTGCAGGAGGCCGGGCGCAAGGCGGCGTCAGGCGACAAGGAGATGTCCGGCGTTTTCAGGCTGGCCGGCATCAATCCTAAGACCGCCAAGGGCGAACTGAAAAATGCCGACAGTCTGTTCCTGGAACTGGCCGACAAGATACAGGCGTTGCAGGACGCCGGGAAAGGGGCCGAAGCGACGAACCTCATGGCCCGTCTCATGGGCGCGCGCGAAGGGCAAGCCTTTATCCCCATGCTTTCGGCCGGCAAAAAGGGTCTGCTCGAACTGCGCGAGGAAGCGCATCGCCTGGGCATCGTCTTTTCCGAGGAAGACGGCAAGGCGTCGGAAGCCTTCAACGACTCCCTGACCAAGTTGGGCGCGGCTTTCAAGGGCATAGGCTTCGGCATCGGCAAGGAAGCCCTGCCCATGCTCACAAAACTTTCCGACAAATTCACGGACCTGATTTCCGGGCAGCGCGGCATCATTACGGGAGGCTTCAAGAAGTGGCTCGACGGCCTTGACCTTGAAAGCATCTGGGCCTCGTTTGAGTCCGGGATACAGAAGGTCATGGATTTCGGGTCAA
The DNA here is from genome assembly GCA_031273845.1 of Desulfovibrio sp. Taxonomy (GTDB): domain Bacteria; phylum Desulfobacterota; class Desulfovibrionia; order Desulfovibrionales; family Desulfovibrionaceae; genus Frigididesulfovibrio. The sequence continues at coordinate 7,613 of JAISRC010000092.1, read as the reverse complement.
CGGTCAACAATCTGGTGCAGGTTTTCGGGGGCTGGCAGAACGTGCTCATCGGGCTTGTGGCCCTGACGGGCGGCAAATTCCTGCTTTCCATCGGCAATCTGGCCCTGGCCTTCGGCAAACTGGGTCTGGCCATACTGACGACGCCTGTGGGCTGGTTCCTGGCCGCCGTCGCGGGCATCGCTGCGGCGGTATGGGTCATCTACGACGAGTGGGACAGCTTTGTCGCCTACTTCGATAATCTCTGGGCCGGGGCCAAGGCAGCCTTTGAGGACGGATGGATCAACGGCATCGTCAACGTCCTGAAAAATTTCAATCCTGTCGCGTTGATTCTGGACGGCATGAACGCCCTGATACGCTATTTCACCGGCCTGGACCTGAAAAAAATGATGACGGACAAGCTGCGGGACATGGCCGCGTCGCTCCCGGAATGGGCGCAGACGGCGCTTTTCGGGAGCGCCGTGACGGATCGCGGTGACGCGCCCCCCGGCGCGATATCGGACGATACCCTTGCCGGGTCTATGGACCCATGGGGTTACGACGGCTCCGTCATGGCCCCCTCCCAGGACCTTGCCCCGGCCGTGCGCGAGATCAGCGAGTCGCGTACCGAGCACGTCGAGCGCGAGGAAGTCAAGATAACGGTCGAGGCAAAGGATAACGCCGACGTCACCCTGCGGCGCAACGGCGGCGCTTCCGACTCCAACGTCTCTTTTGCCCAGACAGGCCGTCTGGCAACGGCCAACTTCTGATGCGGGGGAGCGTGAGCCGGAAGACAATGCGGGGCGCTGCCCCGTACCCCGGCAGGGGCTTGATGCCCCTGGGCCCCCGATTTAAAGGCCCCGATATACCGGAATGCGTCAAGGGCCGCGCTGAGGCGTCACAAAATCGGGTTTCCAAAGGGGGCATTTCTTAAATGTGGAAACAGCGCATACGCTCCGCGTCCTACAAGGGCGTGCCTTTCGGGGTTCTGGACGCTTCCGGCCAGGGCGGCCGGCGTACCGTGGTACATGAGTTTCCCCTGCGTGACGTGCCCTACATTGAGGATCTCGGCCGGGCGGCGCGCACCTTTACGGTGCAGGGTTTTCTGCTCGGTCCGACCTTTATGGAGCAGCGGGACGCCCTGATAAGCGCCCTGGAGGAGCCGGGCCCGGGACTGCTGGTGCATCCGTGGTACGGGGAGCTTGAGGTCGTCCTGACCGGACAGTATCAGGACAGGCACAGCGCCGTGGACGGCGGCATGTGCGTCATCAGCATGACCTTTACCCGCGACGGGGAGTCGGGCGCGGCGGTGTTCAGTGTCAATGCCCGCCTGAGCGCCCTGGGCGCGGCGTCAGCGGCCGGGAATCTGGCCTGCGCCGCCTTTGACGCGGCGGCGCTTATCTTCGGTGAATCCGCCTATATCGTGGAGCAGGCATTTGACAGCCTGAGCGGCGCGCTTGAGGACGCGGCGTCAGCTCTGGGCCTGGACACGGCCGGGGGCGTGGAGGGCCTGCTGCCGTCCCTGAGCGGCGTGTTGCCGGCCGGTGTTGCCGGGTCGGTTGCGGATTATGTTTTGCCGGGTCTGAGTCTGGGCCGGAGTGTATGGACGCTTTTTCAGGACCTGGGCGAGACGGCGGCGACGTCGGCGCGCGCGTCCGGTGTGTCCCCTTCCGGGGCTTTGGCGCCCGACAGCAATTCGGCCTCGGCATCCGGGTGGATCCAGGCCGCATCCGCCGCCGCGCTTGCCTCCGGCGCGGCGGTCCCCACGAATCCGGGCTATACGCGCTCGCGCATCGCGCGCAACCGCGCCGTTATCGCTTCTTTTGCTCTGCATCTCTCCCTGATTGAGGCGTCATCGGCCCTTGCCGATGCCGCGCCGGAGTCGCGCGTACGCGCCCGCGCGCTACGTGACGCCTATACCGATGCCATGGACGCCGCCCTTGAGTCAGACGCGGGAGTGTCGCACCCCATACTGCCCGGCCCCGGTGACAGCTGTGCCCTGATCCGTCCCGCGCCATTGCCGGACGACCTTTATGCCGCGCTTGTGGACATGCGCGCCGGGACGCTGGCGGCGCTGGCCGAGGCCGCGAAGGCCGCGCCGGAGGTTACGGAGTATCGCCCTTCCATCGTACAGCCGTCTTTGGCCCTCGCCTGGCGTCTGGCCGGGGATGTCCTGCCCGATGCGGATCTGGTCGCCCGGAACCGCGTCCCGCATCCCGGTTTCGTTCCGGTGGAGGAGCTTGAGGTACTGACCTATGCCTGAATCGCGCGAAGATCCCTTTGTACTGCGTCTGGACGGCGTGGATTGGGCGTTCTGGAAGTCCTGCGACGTCACCGTGGAAATGGACGCCGTTTGCGGGGCCTTCAATATTCAGTCCGCCGACCCACAGGGCGGCGGCTACAAGGGCGGCGCAACGGCCCTGCCCGTGTCCGCGGGCATGGAGTGCGAGGTGCTCATCGGGGATAGCCTCGTGCTCACCGGGTACATCGACAAGGTTTCGCCTTCCCTGTCCGCGACGGATCACGGCATTGCAATTTCCGGCCGTTCCAGGGCGGCGGACATGGTTGACTGCTCCGCCGTGCATAAGCCCGGGCACTGGCTCAACCAGAACGCCCTGCAACTGGCGACCATCCTTGCCGCTCCTTTCGGTCTTTCCGTCCAGTCTGTGGGCGATGTCGGCGCTCCCTTTCCGTCTTTCAAGCTGGAGCAGGGCGAAACGGCCTATGAGGCGCTGGACAGGATTCTCAAGCAGCGCGAGTTGCTTGCCTGCTCCTGGTCAGACGGCGGCATAGTCCTGCTCAAGGCCGGCGCGTTGCAAAACCCCGGTACGCTGGAGCAGGGCGTAAATATTCTTTCCGCGTCCGCGTCCTACGACATGACGGACCGCTATTCCGACTATCTCGTTCAGGGTCAGGAACCGGGGTCGGACGATGCCTGGGGAAAATCCGTTGCCCAGGTCCATGCGGAGGCAAAGGATGATGCCGTCACCCGGTATCGGCCGCTCATCGTCCGGGCCGAGAGCCGGGTCGATGCGGCCGGCGCGAAACAGCGCGCCGCCTGGGAGTGCAGCGTCCGCGCCGCCCGCGCCGTGACGGTGACCGTTACCGTCCAGGGCTTCAGGGATGCGCCCGGAGGCGCGATCTGGCAGGAAAACAGCATGACCGGGGTCAAGATACCCTACCTCGGCATAGCGCAATCCCTTGTCACCTCCCGCGTCACTTACCGCCGTGACGCCCAGGGCGGTTCCACAACGGTGATGGAGCTTAAAGACCCCAAGGCGTTTCAGCCGGAGCCGAAAAAGGCGTCCGGCGCGGCGGGACAAGCCCGCGCCCTGAACGTGGAAAAAGAGGTTGATCTGCAACAGAGGCAGGCGCAACAGGCGCGGAGTGAGCAGCAGGCGATTAAAAAAGGCGCGAAGTAACAATGTCTTGTAAACTTTCGGCATATTTTCATCAGTTATTTACAAAAATCGTCCAAATAAGGTATAACATACTGATATTATTGTTTCTTAAATTTGACTATTTTGTAAAGCCGCCCCGTTCGCGGTTTTTGTGGACGCAAAATCGGGTTTCCAAAGGGGGCCTGGCCCATTGGCCGCCGGAGGCATATCCGAATCGACCGCCGGAGGCATATCCGAACCGGCAGCCGGAGGCATCCTGTAATGGTCACGGACGCTGAGCTTTACCGTTATATCAACCGCCTTGTCGCCGGCCATGCCCGCCGGATGCGGAACATGGTGCAACGGGGGACTGTTTCCATGGTCGATGACGGCCCGAAGATGCAGACCAACCAGGTTGCCCTGCTGGACGGGGAACTGATCGAGGGCGCGGAGCGTGTACAGCAGTATGGATTTTCCTCCCACCCGCAGAACGACGCCGAGTGTTTTGTCGTTTTTTGCGGGGCGGAGCATGCCCATCCCCTGATTTTCACGGTGGACGACAGGCGCTATCGCGTCAAGGGCACGAAGCAGGGGGAGGTCGTGATCTACACGGACGAAGGCGACAGCATACTGTTCGGCCGGGAGAACACCATCACGGTGACCACCAAACATTTTGTGGTCAAGGCCGAGGAAGATATTGTCATGGAAACGAAAAAATTTGAGTTGAAGGCCGAAACGTCAATCGAGATGCGGAGTCCGCTGACGACGATAAAGACCGATACCCTGACCATGCAGGGCAAAGACGGCGGCGATGCCGCCAGCACCTTGCAGGGCAGCCTGACGGCAAGCAACGACCTGCAAGCCAATGACGGCGGCGTGTCTTTGCGCGCCCACGTGCATCAGGACGTGCAGACCGGGCCGTCAACCACGGGTACGCCGGTGGGGGGCTGAGATGCGGGATATACTGCTCGCCTTTGACGCGGGCACGTTCGAGTTTGACCTCCAGCTGGAGGGCGATACGGAGCGGGATTTGCGCGGGGACGACGGCCTGCTCACGGCAGTGATCATCAGTCTTTTTACGGATCGTCGCGCTCTGCCCGACGATGCCTTGCCGGATGAGCGCATCGGGCTGCCTTCGGACCGCCGGGGATGGTGGGGGGATATACTGCCCGAACCGGGCGATCCCCTCGGCTCGCGCCTGTGGCTGCTTTGGCGGGAGAAGGACATGGACGTTGTTGTGGAGCGGGCGCGTCAGTACGCTGATGAAGCGTTGCAGTGGATTGTCCGGGACGGTCTTGTGGGTGAGCGGCGTGTTACGGCCTCGCGCGTGCAGGGCGGCTATCTGGGCATCGGCGTGGAGTTGTTGCCTTTGCCGGGTACAACTGACAGGGCGCGGGAATGGAATTTCGTTTACGACTATAAAAACTCCGTGCCCTTGCGGATGCTTGCGCCGGGAGTCTGATATGCCCTGGGACAGACCCACCCTGAAAAAACTGCATGAGCGCATCCTGCGCGATTTTTCCGGCCGTCTGCTCGACGGCGGGCCGGTCCTTGCCCGGTCCGTGATCGCGGTACTGGCCCGGATATGGGCCGGGGCCTGTCATCTTCTGCATGGTCTTCTGGACTGGATTTTTTTGCAGGTGTTCGCGGATACGGCCGAGGGAACCTATCTTGAGCGTTGGGCGCGGGTATGGGGTATCTATCGCAAGGGCGCGGCGGCGTCCGTCGGCACGGCGCTTTTCCAGGGCATTGACGGCGCGGTGCTTCCGGCCGGGAGCATTTTGATCCATCAGCCGTCCGGGCAGCGCTATGCCCTGGCCGTCGATGCGGAGCTTGTCGATGGGCAGGCCGGTGTCCAGGTCCGGGCGCTGGAGCCGGGGTCCGCGGGGGATCTGCCCGCGGGCGCGCCTTTGTCGCTGATCGCGCCTGTGGCCGGTGTGCGTGCCGATGCTGTGGTCGCTGAGGGAGGGTTGACGGGTGGCGTTGATGCCGAGGGTGACGAGCCGTTGCGTGCGCGCCTGCTGGCGCGCTTGCGCAGGCCTCCGCGCGGGGGCGCGGCGCATGATTACGTTGCCTGGGCGCTTGAGGTGCCGGGAGTGACGCGCGCCTGGTGCTATCCCCTGGGCATGGGTATCGGGACGGTGAGCTTGACCTTTGTAACGGATGATGCGCCGGGAGGTCCTATCCCCACGCCTGAGATGGTGCAGAGGGTACAGGAGCACATCGACCCTCTGAAACCCGCGACAGCGAAAGAGTTTCTGGCTTTTGCGCCTGAACCGTTGCCTGTCCTGCTGCGCGTGTCCGTCATACCGGATACGTCGGCGGTCCGCGCGGCGGTGAGCGCCGAGATAGGGGATCTTTTCGCGCGCGAGGCCGCGCCGGGGATCACCATACTCCGGTCACACATCGACGAGGCGATCTCTCTGGCCGCCGGCGAAACGGATCATGCGCTGCATGAGCCGGAGGCAAATATTGTCGTCCCTGACGGATATTTCCCGATGCTCGAACCCATAGACTTTGAAACGGCATCATGAGCGTGTCGGAAACTGTGACGGATCTGCCCGCGCGTGATGCGGGGGATTACCTGTCCATGCTCCGGTCCCTGCTCCCGCGCGGCATCGCTTGGAGCCGGTCGCCGGGGGGGCGTCTGTCCGGGTTGCTCCATGCTTCAGCCGAGGAACTTGCTCGCCTGGACGCCGCAGTGCGTCTGCTCCCTGACGAGGTCAACCCCCTGACCACCCTGGCCGGTCTGGAGGATTGGGAGCGGGTACTGGCCTTGCCGGACGAGTGTCTGCCTTCCGGGGATACGCTTTCCGAGCGCCGGGAGGCGGTACTGGCCAAGCTGCGCGATACGGGCCGGCAGGACATGGCGTATTGGTACGAGCTTGCCGCGACATTGGGATGGAATGTAACCATTGAGGAACACTGGCCTTTCATTTGCGGGATTTCGCAATGCGGGGATCCTCGCGCCGGATGGCCGGGACGGGAATCGGGCATGAGTCCGGACAGGTGGGAGCAGGAGCATGCCTATCCCATAGCGCGACTTGGTGTACCGGAAATCCGTTACTGGTGGCATGTGATCATTCACGGGCAGAAGGTGCGCTGGTTCCGCTGCGGCGAGAGCGTCTGCCCGGAGCGTCTGTTGGACTGGGATCTCGCGTCGGTGCTTGAGTGTCTGATGCGGCGGGATAAAGAGGCGCATACCTTGCTCACCTTTGAGTATCGTGAGGAGTATATTGTTACGCGTTTCCGTTGCGGTGACAGCGAATGCGGCGATGAACTGCTGCATTGGGAATACGACGAGACGTACTATTAACTTGCAGGAGTAAAGCAATGAGATACACACCACCTCCCGGATCGTCTGATCCGAACGCCCCCTATATCACGGGCGTGCCGGGTCTTGTTCAGGGGACGCCTGTGCCGGGCGAAGCTGTGGAGCATCCGCAACGTGAAATTGTTGCCGCGATAGCGGCGGCGGGGCTGATCCCGAGCGCAGGGGAGCTTGATCAACTGTCAAAAGCGATCATGAAGCTCATCCAGGAAGGGATGTCGTTGACGCAGGAGGATTTCCACCAATTCCGCAAAAGATTCCTTTGCGTTCCTCAATACTGGCGCTCGACAACCCTGCCACCGAACAGCATGTGGGGCAATGGGGATTTGGTCACGTTTTCGGACTGGCCGGAAGTCATGGAACTTTACAACGGAGGGGGGTTTTCAGGTATGCTGCTCCCCTATAACGCATCGTCGGAGACGATTGCGGCCAACATCGGGATGTGGAGGCCGAATGCCGCCAGCCCCACGGGGCTGTTCGCCCCGAACTTTGGCGACCAGTTTTTCCGAAATTGGGTGAACGGTTTAAGCAAGGGTGCCGGCGCATGGGGCCGGGATGAGATACGGAATATCACGGGCGGGATAGGATATTTACACTCATCATCTGCCCATTCTGGGAACAGTGGTCAAGCGTCCGCAATATATTGGGGTACCCTGACAGGGTTTAGCAGGCCATCGCAGATGAGCAATACAGACGCTGCGGGTGGACTCGGCTTCAATGCAGGAAACATGGTCAACACTGGCCCGCAGAATGTGCCTCAACACGTTTATCAACCGATAATTCTCTATCTAGGCCGCCCTGCCGAGGTATAAAATGACCGGCTGCATAACATGCTGCGGGACATTTTGCGGGCCGGTAGGGACGCTGTACGATGCATTGAAGGCAATTTTCATGCCTTGAACCGCAGAAGCATTTGCATTTAATGA
>JAISRC010000079.1 GCA_031273845.1 Desulfovibrio sp. | reverse complement strand
AATATGATCCTTGGCCGGGATGTTCATCACTTCTCGCTTTTCCCTTCCACGCCGCGCCGTTGTCTGTCCGCCGTCCGGCTGTTCAGCCAGTGGAGAGCCTCTTCAATTTTCGTCAACGCATGCTCATTTTCCCGACAGGCGAAGTCAGCCGCCTGGAAGCATTGCAGGCGGTGACGGCAAATTTCGAGCAGGTCTTCAATGAAAATGCCGTTCACATCGGTTTCCTTGACCGGACCATTCTGGAAAATGACCTCAGTAAAAATACGCAAAGCGCCGAACACCGGATCGTCGTCGCTTCTGACTTTTCTAATCTGATACTTGTGATACGCCCCGCCCGCGCCCGGTGCGTCCAATACCGCAATTTCTGTAAATCTGTGTTGCCCTTGTGGTAGCACAAACATTTTTCAAACTCCCTCATACGTTGCGTTAAAAATGTCCGGTTTGCAGGGATAAAATTCCCCGGTTACGCCCTTGATGATGAAATCGCCGGTGCTGGCGATATGCGGCCCTTCCAAGGTGCCGATGGATAGTGTCGTACCCCGGCCTTGTCCGCCTTGCGCACCCAAAAAAGACGCGCCGCAAAACGCGCTGATTTCGTCAATATTTTCACCTGTCCACTGCACAGCCTCAACCTCAACCGGCTTTTTCCGATACGTTCTGACCATTTCTAATCTCCTTCCCCGCCTCCCGGCGGGCTTTCTCTGTCTTCAACCGAGGCGGTGCCGTCCGGGTCCGGCTGTACGGCATCGACGCCCTTCGAGCACGAGAAACGAGGCAAGGCCTGCCAACGTTTTCAAGCTCTCCGCGATACTGCGGATAGACTCATTTTGTTCTTCCATCTCCGGTCTCCTTCCCTGCTCCCGGCGGGAGTTCCCCGGCTCAGGTGACTGAGCCGGGGAACTTATTATATTATACAACACGCGAAAACCGTATCACGCCGACAATAAACAGGACAAGCGAGCAGACTGCGAACAATACAGGAACAATGCGCAACTGCTCAATCCGCTTGTATGTCAGCGAAATCCGCCAGAAGATAAACACAAATGTGCAGCAGTTCTCCTCCATATCATTTGGAGGATACAACGAACGCCATGTCTCGCCCAGCAGCAGAATATATACATATGAAATTCCCAGCGAAAAGACTGCCGCTATTGCGCCCCATGCAAATATGGGGGCAAACGCGTAAAATACATTCGCTGCATTTGTGAGGATTGCCGAAGCAGCCAAACCATTCAGCAACAACAATCCCCATAGCGTTTTCAACGAAACGTCAATCCCTGCCTGATTTGTTTGACGGAAGCATTCCATTCTATTCTGGATTTGCTTCAGCTCTTTTTCCTCATCGAAAGAACGCATACTAATACCTCCTGATTTTCTTGGTCTGTTTGTGCCATAGTGCCTGACCAGAAACAAGTCTTGGCCGGGCTTATCAATTTGTCCCGGCCAAGGACCTTTTTCGTGACGTCAAGAAAATGGTCCGCAGCCGTGATCATTTTGTTCACTTGGACAAAATGATCCCCTCAGACCGGGACTGCGCCCCGGCTTGCCATATTCTTCTTTACATGCGGGAATTGTTGGCATGGCGTCTGCGCTGAAATGTATTCTCACAATATCAATAGCCCGCATATAAAATACAATGATTTTTTGCGTACCTATCCAGAACCTAAACCGCTTGAAGCCCCGCCGCATACGCCCGAAAGGATTGCCCAGGCTTACATAACGGCCTGGAGAAACCTTCGCGGCGGGAGTGTCGGCAGCGACTATGAAGCGTCCGCGCTCATGGCCCGCCTCCCTTCCCCGCCGACAGGCGGGAGTTTCGTTGCGCGACAAGCACGGAAAAAAACTTTAGCAAAAGATATTTCTTTTGAAAACAAATTTCTTGACTAGATATTTCTTTTGAAATATTATTACCCCATCACGCACCCCACCTCCCCCCCACCGCCAGTACCGGCCCGCCGGGAACCGCGAGGGGGGAGTGAGGTGGAGGCGCGGAGAACCTCAATCACCGAGGAATCGTGTGGTACCAGAGCGGCGCTGAGGGCGGATGCCCGGCGAAGCAAAGCCGAAGGGACGCCGAGAGAGGCGGTGAGAGAGGACGAAAATTTCAGAGTTTCCCCCTGCGGAAGCTCGCCCCGGTACTCCGGGGAAGTGAGAGGACAGCGGTACCCCGTTACCGCGAGTACGCAGGGTTGCCGGAGTCGCCTGTGGGACCGAGGCGTAAAACCGCAAAGAAGCCCCTAACTCTCCGGGGGTGAGCAGTCACAGGCAGCGCGGAGCACACCGCCAGAGCGCCGGGAACGGCGGCTATAAAGCCGGGATGCCCCCGCCCGTAATCGGGGGTTAACGAACGAAGCGGAGGCACAGCATGACCCGCCCCTGGCTCCACGCCGCCCTTCTCATAATCCTCATCACTGCCGCGTCATCCATCGGCACGGCGCTCACTGGGGGCATCCCATGCCCATGACCCCGGAAGAACACTTTCTGACCACTTTCCGCCCGGAGGAAGTCTCCGCCCTGCGGAACGCCGCCGACGACTTCTGCATCGTCTGCGGGCGCACCTTCTCCATCGACCCCGACGACCCCCTGCGGCGCGTCTGCCCCGACTGCCTGCGGGACGGCTACGACAGCCGCATGAGCGGCCAGACCGCCGAGTTCAACGGCGTCCGGGCAGGCGTGGATTTTCCTTTTACCCTCTGAGAGCTACCATGATCACCCACCTGTCTGTTTCACAATTAGGTATGTACCAACGATGCGGCGAGCAATATCGCCGCAGGTACATCGAAGGAGAATCAATACCGCCCGGTATCGCCGCCCGCATAGGGACCGGCGTCCACAAGGCTGTTGAACTCAACAGCCGCGTCAAAAAAAAGACCGGGCATGATCTCCCCCTTGACGAAATCAAAGACGCCGCCGTCGATGGTTACCACGAAGCCCTCATGGAAGGCGTGTATCTTGCCCCTGAAAGCCTCCCCGCAGCGCGGGAGGCTATGGCAAAAGGCCGGGACACCGCTGTGGCTCTGGCCGGCCTGTACCGTGAAACGTTGGCCCCCTTAATCATGCCTGAACTGATTGAGGAAAAAATTACTCTGACACTTCCCGGCGTCGCGTTGCCGATAGTCACGATCCTGGATTGCTACACGCAAGACTGGGTTTTGCGTGATCTCAAAACCAGCGGGAGGAAGTGGAGCGCGGAACGTGCGGACACATCCCCGCAACCAACGCTGTACCGCGAAGCCGTCAAGCTCGCCTCCGGGCAATATCCGGAGGCGATGGTCTTTGACGTGCTCGTAAGTACAAAGACGCCGCAGGTGCAGACTCTTGCAACGCAACGTACCACTGAAGACCTTGAAATTCTCGGTAAGCAATTTGCCGGGATGCTTCAGAGCGTCGAAGCGGGGAACTTCCCGGCGGCACAACCGGGCAGTTGGGTATGCTCCTCAACATGGTGTGGATACTGGTGGAGTTGTCCCTATATTCCGGAACATCGCAAAACCCTGCCCAAAAAAACGGCATAGGAGGTTATAATTTCATGGCACAGACAATAGATTATGAAACTATCCCGGTTTATACCGGGGTACCACCCGCAGGCGAGGCGGTTAAGGCCAAGACCTCGGCGCAAAAGCCAGACAGAACGGCGAAAGCCGCGCAGACGCCTGTTTCCCCGCCATCCTCTCAGGCATCGGCGTCGGCACCCGTCCAAACAAAACCGACAACTCCACCGCCTTCTGCTCCTCCGGTTTCAGACCCCGACAAGGGCAAACCCAACCCGTTTTCTTTACAGTCTGTTGTCAGCAGCAAGGCCCGCACCATGCCGCCGCAAAAAATCGTGATTTACGGCACCCCAGGCATCGGCAAGACAACCTTTGCTGGTACGTTTCCCGATCCAATTCTGGTGCGGTTTGAAGACGGCGCGGCAGCGCTGGATATCCCGACATTCCCGCAACTCGTAACGGGTGTGACACAGCTCAACATGATTTTTGCCGCGCTGAAAGGTCAGCACTCTTATAAGTCAGTTATCTTTGACTCTCTTGATTGGCTGGAACCGCTAACATGGGCTTATCTTTGCGACAAAGAGAAAGTCGATAACATTGAATCTTTCGGCTACGGCAAGGGCTATATCAAACTTGACGAAGTATGGCGGCAAATACAATCAAAACTCGAATGCTTACGCACACAACGAGGCATGAATGTGATTGTGATCGCCCATGCCGCAGCCGTTACCGTCGATTTACCGGACAGTGAAGCGTATCAGCGGTACTCAATGAAACTGCATAAACGTGCAGCAGCGCTGTGGATGGAATGGGCGGATATGATCCTCTTCACAAATTATGAAACACATATCCAAAAAGACGAAAAAAAGAAAATGGCAAAGGCGAAAGGTATCGGCACCGGCAATCGCGTAATCTTCACGCAGGAACGTCCAGCATATCAAGCAAAATGCCGTTGGCCCCTGGATGAGAAAATTCATATCGGCAATGACCCGACATGGAGCGCGTTTCACAATAACTTGAATGAAATCATGGAGGGATTGAACAATGGGGTATGACTTTAACGGTGAAGAAGACCAAAGTCAGCGCAAGCCCGGCCCCATACCGGCGGGAAGTTCTGTGCTGGTCAAACTGACGCTGAGAAAACCGAAGTTCCCGTATCAGGATGACCATCTTATCGGATGGTCGCAGAACGGCATGCTCTTTCTGGACGCTGAGTTTGAAGTCCATACCGGATCATATACCGGTCTGAAAATATGGGAGCGCCTTGCGTTGCCTCAAGGGATGCAGCACGCGGGGTTGTCGGATGGACAGCGCAAAGCCTGCAACATCAGCGGGAGTAAAATTAAAGGCATTCTAAACGCTATAGGCGGTATACATCCGAAAGACGACAGCCCGCAAGCAAAACGGAAACGTATTCTCAACACATGGTTTGATCTTGACGGCAAAATGTTTCCCGTTGTTGTCGGTATAGCGTCAGAGCCGACAGAGAGCGCAAACGGGAAAACGTACTGGAACAATACTATATCCCGCATCGTAACGCCCGACAACCCGGCATTCAAATCGCTGATGGACGGCGGCGAGGATATTACGGACGGTCCGATAACAGGAAAAGGCAGCGGTAACGGGAGATCGCAGAGCAGAACCGCGCCGCAGCATGCCGCATCCCCTTCGGATGATGCCCCTCCGTTTTCGTATGGTGACGATTACGGCCAGCCGTATCCGAGCGGCGTGGATGATGTACCTTTTTAACTTCTCAACAGAGGCCGCGCATCTCACACGCGGAAAGGAAAAGAACATGAGTATCCCTTTGACAGTGGAAAACCTTTACAGCGGCGGCGTTGTAGAGCGCATCCACGAAGAACTGAAGCGAGTGCTGGAAAACATCGTTGACCCGAACACGCCGGCCAAAAAACCGCGCAAGGTCAAGATGGAAATGACCATCAAACCGACCGAAGCCCGGAACATGGCCGAAGTGCTGGTGTCAACGTCCAGTACGCTGCAAGCGCCGGAACCGCTCGAAACAACCATTTTCATAGCGCACAAACTGCTTTTCTGAAGCAATCAATGGATGGTCTTGAAATTGATATTGATGAAAAAGCGAGAGCTATAGATATACAAAAGATTGTTGACAAGACTGAATCTTCAGAAAAACCGCTCATGCTCTGCGTTGTGTCAGGCGGTGAGCTTGTGGGGTTTATCATGGGCATGAAATTGCCTGATGAAAACTTCTGGGACAAGGCAGAGGGGAAACACAATCAGGAACATCAATGAACACCCCTTCCCTTGACCCCTCTATCGCTGAAGCCGCCCTGCAAAAATGGGGACTTGAGGCGCAACTCCGGCAGCTTCAGGAAGAATGCGCGGAGCTTATCGTTGCCGTCAGTCACCTGATACGCAATAGAAGCGGCGCGATAGACGCTGTGTCAGAGGAAATGGCAGACGTGCGGATTATACTGGACCAATGTTGGATAGCGTTCGACAGGAGTGAACA
>JAISRC010000071.1 GCA_031273845.1 Desulfovibrio sp. | reverse complement strand
TTAATATATTGAGTAAAAGAAATTATACAGATAAATAGGTCGCACAGGAGAAATCACGACAACAGGCTAAAAATACAGAGGAAATTAAGGAAAATCAGGAAAAGTGAAGAAAGTCCTGTCTAAGAGCCGATTGACAAAAATGCCGTACACAGGGACTATCCGGAAATGGATAATTCCGTAAAGGGCAAACGCATGGATTCGAGCCGCGGAAGCGTCATCGAGTACCTTGAGGCGCTGGATGCCTCGCAGACCCTGGGGCCGCTGATCACCCGGCATGTCCTGCTGCCCGCCTCATCTTCCCGTTGCGCTTCCCTTTCCCGCCCTTGGCCGCGCGCCATGGAAGGCGTGCTGAAACACCTGGGCATCCCCGCCTTGTACAGTCACCAGGCCGAGGGCATAGACGCCCTGCGCGCCGGACGGAACGTCATCATCGCCACCCCCACGGCCAGCGGCAAATCCCTTATTTATACCCTGCCGGTCCTGGAGCGCTTCCTGCGCGACCCGGATTCCCACGCCCTCTTTCTTTTCCCCCTCAAAGCCCTGGCCAGGGACCAACTGGCATCTTTCGAGGCCCTGAGCGCCCACTGGCCCGAAGGGGCGCGGCCGGCCGCCGCCGTGTATGACGGGGACACCACGGCGCATTTCCGGCGCAAAATCCGCGAAAATCTCCCTCAGGTTCTGTTCACCAATCCGGAAATGCTGCACCTGTCCCTCCTGCCCCACCACCGGCTCTGGACCGGCCTCTTCGCCGGGCTGTCCCTGGTGGTGGCCGACGAAGCGCACACCTGCCGGGGAGTGTACGGGGCGCATACGGCGCAGCTTTTCCGCCGGCTTCGGCGCGTTGCCGCGCATTACGGCGCCTCGCCGGTCTTTGCCCTCTGCTCCGCAACGGTGGGTAACCCGGAAGAGCTGGCCCGCCTGCTTACCGGCGCCCCGGCGGTACCTGTGCTGGAAAGCGGCGCCCCACAAGGCCGCCGACATTATGTCTTCATCAATCCCATGGGAAGTCCCGCCTCCACCGCCGTCAAACTGCTCAAGGCCGCACTGGCCAGGGGGTTGCGCAGCATAGTCTATTGCCGGTCCCGGCGCATGACGGAACTGATCAGCCTCTGGGCCTCGGAGCAGGCGGGGCCGTATGCCGGGCGCATCAGCGCCTATCGGGCGGGTTTTCTGCCGGAGGAAAGACGGGACATCGAAAAGCGCATGGCCTCGGGCGGGCTTCTGGCCGTCATTGCCACCAGCGCTCTGGAATTGGGCATAGATATCGGAAACCTGGATATCTGCATCCTTGTGGGTTATCCGGGCACCGTCACATCCACCCTGCAAAGGGGGGGCAGGGTCGGGCGCGAAGGGCAGGAAGCCGCCGTGCTGCTTGTAGCCGGAGAAGACGCCCTGGACCAGTATATCGTGCGGCACGCGGAGCACTTTTTCAGTCAACCGCCGGAAAAGGCCGTACTGAATCCCCATAACCCCGTCATCCTGGAACAACATCTGGAATGCGCCGCCGCCGAACTGCCCCTGCGCCCCGGCCTTGCCCCGGACAAAACCTGGATGGGGCCGGAGGTTCTTGCCGCGGCGGCCGGGCTGGAGCGCCGCGGCCTGCTTCTGCGCTCCGCGGAAGGCACGGAGTTGTACGCGGCCCGCAAGAGGCCGCAACGCCATGTTTCCCTGCGCGGTTCCGGCGGCAATGTCGGCATTGAAACCGGGGAAGGAAAACTCATCGGCATGGTGGACGGAGTACGGGCGGTGCGCGAGGCGCATCCGGGCAGCATTTATCTGCATCTGGGCCGGCATTATGAAATCACGGAACTGGACCTCGGGGGCGGCCGCGCCCTGGCCCGACCCTTCCGTCCTTCCTGGTACACAAGGGCGCGGGGGTACAAGGAAACGGAAATCCTCAGCCTGGACGAATCCGCCGCCTGTGCCGGACTGGCTGCGCAGCGGGGGCGGTTGCGCATTACCGATTTCGTCACCGGCTACGAAAAACGCGCGGTGCGTAACGGACAACTCATAGGGGTGCTTCCTTTGAATTTTCCCCCGCTGGTTTTTGAAACCGAGGGATTGTGGATCATGGTGCCGCCCTGCGCGCAGGAGTCCGTCGAGCAGGCCCGCCTGCATTTCATGGGCGCCATTCACGCCCTGGAACACGCGGCCATCGGGCTTCTGCCTCTGCAGGTCATGGCCGACCGCAACGACTTCGGCGGCATTTCCACGCCAATGCACCTGCAGACAGGCTGGCCCACGGTCTTCGTGTACGATGCCGTTCCCGGCGGAGCGGGACTTTCGCGCGCGGCCTTCGATCAGGTCGCGGAACTGTTCCGGCGGGTGCTCACGGTAATCCGGGAATGCCCCTGCGAACTGGGCTGCCCTTCCTGCGTGCATTCGCCCAAGTGCGGCTCCGGCAACCGGCCCATCGACAAGGAGGGCGCCGCCTGTCTGCTGGAAGCCCTGCTCACGGACACGCCCCACAGCCGGGAGGAGGCGGCTCGCCTTCTGGAATCGCCTCCGAGCGGCCTGCAGGCTGCCTGCCCCGCCCCCTTTGATACCCGTCCGGATGCGGCAGGCGAAGGCGCGCCGGCGCAGGCGGAGCGGATTCCGGCCGGGCCGGAGGCGGCGCATTCCGCCCCGCCGCATGCGGCTCAGCGCACCGCACAGGATTATGTGGTGCTGGACGTGGAAACCCGGCGTTCCGCCGCTGACGTCGGAGGATGGAACCGGGCGGGCAGTATGGGAGTCAGCGTGGCAGTACTGTATGATTCACGCACGGACGCTTTCAGCGCATACAGGCAGGAGGACGTTCCGGCCCTGGCCCGGGTGCTGGAAAGCGCGCCTTTGGTGGTGGGTTTTAATCTTCTGCGTTTCGACTACGCTGTGCTGGAGCCTCACGCGCCGAGCTGCGACTTCCGTCGTCTGTCCACTCTGGACATGTTGCGCAAGGTATATGAACAACTGTCCTACCGCCTTTCCCTGGACAATCTGGCGCGGGCCACCCTGGACAATCCCAAAAGCGCCGACGGGCTGACCGCCCTGCGCTGGTGGCAGGAAGGCAGACTGGATCTCATTGAGGAATACTGTCGTCAGGATGTGGCCGTCACGCGCGACCTCTATACCTTCGGGCGCAGACACGGCTACCTGCTCTTCACCAACAAGGCCGGAAAACCGGTACGGGTGCGGGCGGACTGGTAGCGTCAAAAATCTAATTCGATTTCCAGATAAAAATTGCGTCCTGCAGTTTTTATCTGCCGGCTGCGGCGGGAATGCGGTCCCGCCTTGCCTCTCGAAATGCTTCGCATTTCGGCGCGACGTCCTGTCGCGCATTCCAATTCCAAATTAAAAATGAACGCATTTTTAATTTGGAATTGGAATAAGGTGTCAGCGGAACGTATTTCATACGTTGCATTTTTTTGCGTGGTGGAAAAATTATGAGCGAAATTTCGGTATATAGAGCATCTCAAAGTTGAAAATGCTCTAGGAGTTTGTCGGACTTTAAGCATGTATTTTCTGTAACATACTGATATTTTTATATATAGCAAATCCGATCAATGAAAGCCGTATATAATAATTTCAGTATGTTATA
>JAISRC010000067.1 GCA_031273845.1 Desulfovibrio sp. | reverse complement strand
AAAGCCTTGATTGCCGCGTCTTTCAACTTCATATGTCCGCCTTTAAGCAGTCTCGTTGCCTCATCTTTATCAAAGGCCAACTTAAAAGCCAACAAATTTCTGCATACACTGGAGTATGGTTTTATGAGATTTTGATTATGGTTTTTAAAAATAGAAAGGCGCTGCAAGCTTTTCCAAGACTTTAACCGCACAAAACTAATTTATTTGAAAAGCTTTGATTTGATATATTATCCCCCGCCGCGGTTTCCGGGTCGTCGCGAAAGAGCTTCAAGATACTTTCAAAGGGAGAACCGGGGACTATGTCGCCGCCTATGCCTACGCAGGTACTCTGGCCTATGCCCCGGTAACTGAGGTTGGACGCGGTTTCGTGCGTCAGGGTGCCGCTGCGCGAAACAATACCCACATTGCCTTCCCGGTAGAGAAAGCCGGGCATCACTCCGGCCTTGCTTTTGCCGGGGCTGATGATGCCTATGGTGTTGGGGCCAATCACATGGGCACCGGCTGTTTCTGCGGCTTCGCGCATCTTCATGCCGTCATGCACCGGGATGTGTTCGGTAATGACGACGACAAGCTTGATGCCGTTGTCTATGGCCTCCAGCGCACTGTCCAACGCCGCGCCCGGAGGGGTCAGGATCAGGGCGGCATCAATGTCTCCCGATTTTTGCCGGGCTTCCCGCACGGTATCGAAAACCGGGACGCCTTCGACGCTGTGCCCGCTTTTGCCCGGAGTCACGCCGCCGATGAGCTTCGTGCCGTATTCCAGATGATACCGGGCATGCAACCGCGCCTGTTTTCCTGTGATACCCTGAATGATGAGCCGGCTTTCTTTATGAAGCAGTATGGCCATGCCGCACACCATCCATGCATGCCGTCAGCAGGCGCACTGCATCTTCCGATGTGCCGTGCCTGATCAGGGGAACCTTACGTTCATCCAACAGTGCCCAACCCTCGTCCTGAGAATGTCCGCGCATCTTGACTACCAGAACGGCATCAGGCTTATCCGCATCGACGACTTCCACTATGCCGCGGGCTACTTCAGCACAGTTGTTGATGCCGCCGAAAATATTGATGAACACGCCCCGTATGCCCGGCGTTTCAAGAGAAATGCGCAGGGCCTCCGCCATGGTCGCTTTGCTGATGCCGCCCCCGGTGTCCAGAAAGCTTCCTGTTTTTCTGCCGCTGTTGTTCACCATATCCATACCGGCCATACCCAGGCCCGCGCCGCCGGCGATGACGGCCACGTCCCCGGAGGGATCCAGGCGGACATAATTGACGCCTATGGCTGCGGCTCGCTTTTCAATATCTGAGGCAGGATAGGAGTCTGTCTGCTGCAGGCCCTGCCGGGCCAGCGCTTCGTCGTCTATGACCGCCTTGGCGTCCAATGCCAGGCAGATTCCGTCCGCGGTGACGACAAGTGGATTGATTTCCAAGGTAGTACAGTCACAGGCGAAAAATGCCTCTACCATGCGTTGCGCCATGCTGCAGACTTTGGGCAGATCGTCGCCCTTTATCTCGGCCAGACGCAGTTCTTCAAGAATTTCGTGACGGCGCGGCATGGACAGGGAGGACAGGTGCAGCGTACGCAGTTTCTCCGGCGTTGCGGCGGTCGTGTGCTCAATGTCCACGCCGCCTGCCGCGGACAGGATAAGCACCGGCCTGCCCGCCGCGGCGTCAATGGTCACTCCGGCATAGTATTCCCGCGCAATGTCCACAGCCTCGGCGACAAGCAGGCAACGACAGATTTCGTTTTTGACGGACATGCCCAGCATCCGGTCCGCCGTTGCGCGCAGTTCCTTCTCACAGTTTACTGCCGCAATGCCGCCGGCTTTGCCTCTACCCCCGCACAGCACCTGAGCTTTAAGCACAACCGGATAGCCCGTCTCCCCGGCGACCGAAGCTGCTTCGTCCACAGTTACGGCCGTATACTCCTTCGGGCAGTTTATGCCGTAGCGCCGCAGCAGTTCTTTGCCTTGATGCTCTAGCATCCTCATACTGTGCCCCTCTCCGCGCGGACCTGATCGAAGCCGATGGAAAATGCCTCAAGATTTTTGCACAGCATGGAGGCTGTGAATGTATCAGCTAGGATTTTCTTGCAAATTTCTGCAGAGAGCAGTCCCGTAGCCCGCGCCAGAGCTCCGAACATGACGGAATTTGCTGCGATGCGCAGACCCACTGCGTTTTCGGCCAGTTTTACGGCCGGCAGGCTCCAGACCGTTGTGAAGCGTTCCGGTATGTGTCTGACCATGGCTGTATCGACCAGCAGCAGACCTGTATCTTCAAGATCGCGTTCATATCTGTTCAGGGCCGGTTGCGACATTACCAGCAGCGTGTCCGGGTTCAGCGGTTTAATGTAGTCTATGCACTCGTCCGAAAGGACAACATCGGTCTTGCAGGCGCCGCCGCGCGATTCCGGACCGTAGCTCTGCGTCTGGGCAACATGCAGGCCGGCAAAACAACCGGCTCCTTTGGCCAGCAGGATGCCGATACTGATGACCCCTTGGCCGCCGAAGCCTGCAATACGAATTTCCCGCCGCATTTTATCGGTCTTCCTCAACAGTCAGAGCCATTTCCGGGCAGATGATCCAGCAGGCGCCGCAGCCGACGCAAGATTCCTTTTCCGCATGCGGCGGCATGTAGCCTGCTTCGTTGCGCTCGTTCCCCTGTGTCAGAGCATGGGTTTTGCAGACAGCAACGCACAGGCCGCAGCCTTTGCAGTATCGGGAATCAATTGTGATTTTCACAGGTCAGCCTTTTACGGTTGCCGGACTGTAATTTGGTTTTCATTTCAATGCTGCACCCTTGCAGTTTTGCAGTGTCGGTTGCAGCGCAAGCGTTGTTGCGCTTTCCTTCCGAAATACTTCGCATTTCTGCACGGCATCCTGCCGTATTTTCTGATTCAGAATCAAAAATTAGAGCATTTCAAAATTGAGAATGCTCTAAAAGGCATGGATTGCCGCGCGGCTTCGCCGCTCGCAATGACAATCCCCTGTGCAATGACAACTCCCCGGCATTCATGACAACTTTCTATCATTCCGAGGGCCGCTTGCGGCCCGTGGGAATCTATGCCTTTTGCCTTCAAAAGAAACTTTTCCCGTGTTTTCCCGCTCCAGTGCGATCATAGAGTATGTTCAACTTTGAAATGTTCTAAGACATTTTTGATTTGGAATCGGAATAAGCCGGCTTGCCGGACTCGCAGTGCAGTATGCCGGTCCTGAAGCATCCCGATACGGAGGATTCGTCAGGATTGTTTACTGCGCGTGCGGCGAATTCCTTGAATAAAAAGACCGGGTCACCGTTGCCGTATATATTCCTGCCCGCCTGGACCGGGCAGGGAGTCATAACTTCCAGAAAGGAAAAGCCGGTGTGGAGTATGGCCCGCTCCAGAGTTTTTGCCAGTCGGCGCGGGTGGGAAGATGTTTCACGGGCTGTAAAGGAAGCCCCGGCTGCAGTTGTCAGGGTGCAGGCATCGAAAGGAGGCTCGTCGGAACCGTAGGGAGTGGTCTTGGTCACGGCCTTGAGCGGGGTCGTGGGCGAGGCCTGCCCGCCGGTCATGCCGTAAATATGATTGTTGATCATGATCACCGTGAGATCTATGTTGCGGCGGGCGGCGTGGATCAGATGATTGCCGCCTATGCCCAGGCAGTCGCCGTCACCGGTGAAAACGACCACCCGTCTGCCGGGTTGGGCCAGCTTCAACCCTGTAGCCGCTGCCACGGCGCGTCCGTGCAGGGTATGCAGCACATCGGCCTTGATCATGACCGGCAACCAGCTTGAGCAGCCGATGCCGGAAACATATGAGAAACCGTCCGCCCCGATTTTGTCCGCCACCCGGACCATGGCGTTCAGTATGATGCCGTTTCCGCATCCGGGGCAGAACATGGTGGGCAGAGCACTTTTTCTCAGATATTTTTCCGCAAGCGGGTGCATGATCAGGCTCCCCCAATGGCTGCAAGGATTTCTGCGGGCGTATGCATTTCCCCGCCTGCCTTGGGCAGGGAGCGGACAGGACGCAGGGTCGCGCGTTGCACTTCACGGCATATTTTTCCCGTATTCATTTCCGGGACGATGAAGGCGGCGTTTTTAAATCTGGTCGCCAGGGAGGCAAAAAAAGCATCGGGAAAAGGAAACAGGGTACGCAGCCGGACATGCCCGGCCCGGACGCCGCCCGCCTGCGCTTCTTTGACCGCTCTTTGCGCGCAACGCGAAACGCTGCCGTAAGAAACAACTATGCGCGCGGTGTCATCCGGAATATTGCAGACCACATCTTCTATCTCTCGCAGATTTCTTTGAATTTTTTCGTGAATCCGCTTTACGCAGGCTGCGCTCGGCCCGCTCAGGTGACCGACTCTGTCCCCCATTACATTATGCAACTGCCCGTCCACCAGGATCGCATATCCTTCGCCGAAATCGGCGCGATAGGGCACGCCGCCGTTGGCTTCCTCCGGCTCATAGGGTTTATAGTCGTGGTTTTTCGGGGGGGTGACCCGCCTGACGATGCACGGCAAAGCGGGTAACTCAACCCTTTCCCTGGTATGCCCGACAATTTCATCCATAAGGATAACAACCGGGGTGAGAAAACGCTCGGCAAGGTTGAAAGCCCTGATGGTCAGATCTAGGCATTCCTGAGCGGAGGAAGGCGCCAGCACGATGATTTCATAGTCTCCATGGCTGCCGTAGCGGGCCTGATAGACATCTTGCTGTGAAGAGAGCGTGGGTTGGCCGGTGCTTGGGCCGCCGCGCATGACGTTGACTATGACGCCGGGGGTCTGGGTCACGCAGGCGTAGCCGATCCCTTCCTGCATGAGACAGAAGCCCGGCCCAGAGGTGGCGGTCATGGGCTTGAGGCCGCCCCATGCCGCGCCGATCATGGCATTGACGGAAGCCAGTTCGTCTTCCATCTGAATGAATATGCCGCCTGCTTCCGGAAGCCGCGCGGCCATGACCTCGGCGATTTCCGTAGCCGGCGTGATAGGATAGCCGGCGAAAAAACCGCATTCGGCCAGCAGTGCTCCTTCTGCACAGGCTTCGTTACCCTGCAGAACCAATATATCGGGATGCGCGGGCATGTACGCTCCGGTTTTGCCGGGGAGAGTGTTTCATTTAATAAAACCTCGTTTTATTTTTATGTAAAAAAGTCCAGGAGTCAAGCGGGAATTCGACAAAAAACTTTGATTTTTGCTTTGGAGTTGGAAGCGCGATGTCTGTGTCGGCCGCCGTCGGAGTCAACAAGAGCGAATATCTGGAAATACTTGGAGTTGTAGAAAGTTCACGGGAAAGGTATATAAACGTGGAAGAGAAAGCCGAGCAATAAACGCGGAGCCGGCGCGGGCCCAGCACGGTCGGGATCGTCGCGGTGCGTCCCGCCCACAAGGCCCGCGCCAGCTATGTATCGTGATGAAACCATAATATGGATGCTACATCAAAAAAAGTGCCAAAAAAAACTTAACACTACGTACGTTTCTGGAATTACGGGCGAAGAAAAATAAATATGCGATTCTGCACCTCGGATAAAATTCGAAGCGCGGGCTGGTGCGGAACGGCAGAAGTGCAGGTAGTTCGGCTGGACATACTATATTTCGAATGTGCAGCAAAACCGCTTTTGGGGGCATCGACAATGCCGTGATACCTCGGTATTCTTATGAAAAGCTTGGTAAAACAACCCGGAGTGAAAAGGCGCAGTTGCTGATGCGTACGGATTATCACAATACAGGGAGCCGTCATGCCCGGTCTTTCTCTTGTCACATACAGCTATAACGACCATCATTTTGTTGACGAGCTGCTCTACTATACACAAAAATTTTCCGCGCCCGTCACGGAAATCGTCGTGGTGGACGATGCCTCCTCCATACCCTGGGTTCCTTCCCGTGAGTTTTCCGGCGGTCCTGATATCCGCACAATCAGGCACAGCGCCAATACCGGGCCGTCCCAGGCCAAACGCACAGGCCTGAGCACCGCCTCAGGCGACATCCTTTTTTCCCTTGATGCCGACATCCGTCCGCACATCGGCTGGTTGAAGAATGCCCTGTCCCTGCTTGCTGACCCTGCCATCGGCCTCGTGGGCACGGTCTGCGTCCCGGCGCGCAAGGCGGGCAGTCTGGCAGCCGCCTTGCACAAAACCATGCGCGTTTCCCGGACAGTTGCGGAAAGCCGTTTCGTCCAGGGCGGCTGCCTGCTGCTGCGCCGCGATGCTTGGAAAACAATCGGAGGTCTGGATGATTTTCAGCCCGGACGCCGGGCCTTTGTGGATGTGCATCTTTCAAACAAAACGGCGGCGCACGGTCTGCGCATCCTCCGCGACACCCGCCTGCCCGTTTACGAAACGCGCAACCTGCACCGTCTGACCTGGTGCCGGCGCTCTGCCGGGTATGAATGCCAAGGCATAGACGCTGTCCTGCGTAAATACGGCAGCGCGGAATACATGCGCGGCTTCGGCCTGGAACTGCGCGACGCCTTCGCGTATTTCCGCGCCTCGGGCGATCCGGTGCTCGTCTACGCGCTCCTGTTGAAGCTCATCCGTATTTACCGGGTTCTCGCGGATACGGGCAACCCTCTGCCCGACGGCGAACCGCTGCCCTGCATACGATCCGCACTGGCACCCCATCCCGCGCTTACGGATTTTTTCCGGCAAGATGCCCGCGCCCTAAATGAAAACCCGGACCGGGAAGCCGCGGTCCTGCCCGCATTCATTCCCCTCATGCGCGATATCGCGGGGTCCGGCACGCTTGCCGCGCTGGAAGAGCAATGGGTCGCCGTCTACCGGGAGGAAGACCGCTCTCTGCATTTCGACAGCCATTATACCGTGATGTAAAATCAAAAAAATCCCGATGAAGTTCTCAATCATAATCGCAACCAGGAATGCCGAAGCACGCCTGCGGCGTTGCCTGAACTCCGTCTTTTCTCAGGATTATCGGAATTATGAAATCGTGGTTCAGGACTGCGCTTCGGAGGACGGCACCCCGGCAATCCTGGAAGAATTCAAAGATCGTATAAACCTGCGCTCCGAAAAAGATTCCGGCGTATATGACGCATGGAACAAAGCTCTGGACCGGGCGCAGGGCGACTGGGCAATCTTTTTGGGCGCGGACGATTGCTTTGCCGCCGGGGATGTGCTCATGCAGGCCCACGCCCGCCTCGTCCGCCTGCCGGAACGCACGGATTTCGCCTACGGATCGCTGCTTACCGGGCGGGACACACGGGTCGGGGGAATTATAGACAGATCTGAAGCGGAGGTTTATCGCATCTTTTTGTCCGCCATAGGCTTTCCTTTCCCGGCCACCTTCACCCGACTTGCTACCCTGAAGAAATACGCCTTCGACACGAGCTACAGGATCGCCGGCGATTTCGACATGGCCGCGCGGGCCGTGGAACGCGACAATATCGCCCGGCTCCCCCTGACCGTGGCCTACATGGAGGACGGCGGCCTGTCCACGAACAAAAAACTCTACCACCTGTCGCTGTCGGAACGCGTGCGCGTGATCCGTACGCATATCCTGCCCAAAGCAGCCATGTTGCTGGAAACGCATCTGGAATATCTCGGGAAAGAGGCGATGCCGGGCTGCCCGGATTCCGTGTAAAAAAAATCATTGACAGGGCTGTTTTTTCAGGCACAATTGTACCGACTGGTCGGTAAAGGAGCGTACGTGTCTACCAAGCGTCGGGAAATTATCAAAATTTCATCTTTGCTGATGTCCGACAAAGGCTATATCGACACCAGCCTGAACGACATTCTGGAGCAGGCCGGGATCGGCAAGGGGCAGTTTTATCATTACTTCTCTTCCAAGCATGATCTGGGGAGCGCGGTCATTGATGATTGCTTCGACTTTTTCAACAAAAAACTGCTGGAGGAGGTGCTGGATTCGCCCAAAGATCCTGAAAGCAGGCTTGAGGACATGCTCGACTGGATTGTCGCCTTTCACCGCAGGCGGACGCCCGGACGGGGTTGTTTTTTCGGGAATATGGCTTTGGAACTGAGCGCACATGACGAGCTTTTCCGCGTCAGGCTGAAGAATGTTTTTGAAAGCTGGGCCGGAAAGATTGAAAAACTGTTGCACGAAATGGCGGCCTCCGCCGATGCAGGGCAGCGGGCCGACGTTTCCCGGCGCGATCCCGACGAAGTGAAAAAATTTTCCCGCAACATAGTGGCCATGCTGGAAGGCGGCTTTCTGCTCATGAAAAACTATCAGGATCTGGAAATTTTGGAGGAAATGACCGGAACAATTCTCTTTCTGGTCAATGCGTACAAGAGAAAAAACGACATCACGGGAGAAAAACATGGAACTCCGCACAGTAATTGAAGAGAGACGCAGTATCCGCAAATTTACGGAGCAAAAGGTGGAACGCGCCCTGCTTGAAGAATTGATTTCGGAATCTTTATGGGCACCCTCAGCCATGAATCGCCAGCCGTGGAAGTATGTAATTTTACAGGATCAGGCCTTGAAAAAATTCATGGATTATTCGGCAGGCACGGCTGAATACATGGATACTCCCCTTGAAAAACAAAATTTTAATGAAAAAATGCGTTCTTTCGTCAAGGGCTATTTTCGGGATCTGGGCGGCGCTTCAACGGCTGTCGTCTGTTTATACCAAAGCAGCGTAGACCCGGTGGTAGAGCACGGCAATCTGGTTTCAGGCGCGGCCGCCTTTTACAATTTTTTGCTTCTGGCGCATGAGGCGGGGCTGGCTACCTGCTGGATGACCGGATATCTTTACAACAAGGAATCCCTTTCCAGGTTGCTCGGGCTTGAAGGCTACGGGTTGGTGGGGGTCACGCCGGTGGGCCTGCCGGCTCAGGAACCGCCGGTGCCGCCGCGCAAGCCCGACAAGGTGGAATGGAGAACAGAGTGAGTCTGTAATCAGCTCTATGCCGCGCCCCGGCCCAGCGCCCACAACGCGCCGTTGGGAACATCGGCAAACACTTTGGAGCCGTAGCTGATCACGGTTTTTTGCACGGTCATCTCCGGCCAGGGGCCGAAATCGGCCCCCATGGCCTTGAGCAGGGAAAGCGCGGTGGGCGTCACGGTTTCCCCGGCGCACGGGAACGCGCGCACCGCGACGCCTTCCAGCAGGCGCAACACGGCGGGCGCGGGCGAGGGCAGCAGCCCGTGGGCGCAACGGATGCTGCCGTCGGCCAGGGGCAACGGGCTGCATACGAAACGTGCCGGCTTGAGGCGGGCAAAAAGACTGCAGCACAGGCAAGCGTCCAGAATGCTGTCCAGCGCCCCGACCTCGTGAAAGGTGACCGTTTCCGCTTCCTGCCCGTGTACCGCCCCCTCGGCCGTCGCCAGCAAGGCAAATGCCCTGAGCGACAGGACCTTGGCCTCATCCGGCATGGACGAGGCGGCAATCAGGCTTTCTATATCCCTGAATGTTCTGTGCGTGTGCTCATGCGGCAGGGAGATACGGCAACCGACGCCCGTCACGCCGTTGACGGAGCGCTCTTCCAGGCGAACGCAATTTTCCGGCAACGGGATATTCAATCCGGCGACGGCGCGGTTCAGTTCCTCGTTGCCGAATCCGGCCAGAGCCGCAAGACCTCCCAGCATTATGTCGCCGGACAATCCGGAAAGGGCGCGCACGGTGAGGACGGCCTTCCCCCCGCAGGCTGCTTTGTCTTCGGGCACAGGGCAGTCCTCCCTCTCATCCGGGCTGATGCGTTCACGGGCGGCGCGCCTGCTCCCGTGCGGGCGGATATGCCCCTGCCCGTGATCGGGCATGTGTTCATGCGCCTGCGTATACTCGTGTGTCTGCGCGATCGGCCGCCAAACGACATCCAAGGAACTGAACGCCTCCGGAGTTGCGTGTTCGGTCACGCGTTCGTGTGTGTGTTCGTGCGCGGTCGGGCAGGCCGCTTTTTTTGATCTTGGCGTCATGTTTCCTTCAATGCGGATCGTTCCCCGGCGGCCCGATGAGGTTGATCACCCTGGCGGCGGCGCAGGCCGCACCGTAACCGTTGTCTATATTCATAACCGCGATGCCCGGCGCGCAACTCACCAGCATACAGGCAAGCGCCGCCTCACCCGCCCTGGCCATGCCGTAGCCGACGGAGGTGGGCACGGCGAAAATCGGCCTGCCCGTCAACCCGCCCATAACCGAGGCCAGAGCCGCGTCCAGGCCGGCCACCACGATAACCACATCAAAGGAATTCACTTCGCCCAAGTTGGAGGCCAGCCGCCAGAGACCGGCCACGCCGTTGTCTTCGTATACCTCGCGCCGGATGCCCAGGTAGTCGAGGGTGCGCGCAGCCTCCCAGGTTACGCGCCCGTCGGCCGTGCCTGCCGAAACAACGGCAACGCGTCCCTTGTCCTTTTTCGGCAAGGTGAAGGCATACGCCGTGCGCGCAAGTTCATCGCAGCAATATTTTTCCCTGAGGTCAGGGGGCAGGGAATGAAATATCTCCGGGGCCAGGCGGGTGAAGAGCAAGGGCGCGGCCGGGTCGAGTCCCCGTCCCTGCAACAGGCTCAGCAGCGCTTTCCGGCTTTTGTGTTCGCAGAACACGGCCTCGGGCAGGCCTATGCGCGCGGCGCGGGCGTGGTCAAAAAGGATTCCGTGCATGGTGCGCTCAGACATCTTCGCTCTCTTCCGGCCGCTTGCGCCGTTCACGAATCTGTCTAAATCATAACGTCCCAGACCACAAGGGTTATACCGGCGAAACAGCATGATAAAAAGAGCAGGGAGGCGGCGCGCCTGTTGCGCCTGCGTATTTCCGGGGGACAGGAACAGCGCGAGGGAATCAGGGGAAATCGGCCGCGGAACCCGCGCAGCAGCATGGCCTGTTCCACCCGCCGGGATTTGTGCCAGGAACGGACAAGCAACAGGCCGATCAGCCGGGCGTAAACGCGGCAGGCGGCCGGGGACGCGCCGGGGACAAAACCGCGCAGCCGCGCGGCCTGAAAAAGCCTGCCGTACTCACGGGCCATAAGACCCAGATTGGCATGGGTTATGAGCAGCAGGGCGGTCATCTTGTCCGGTACATGCAGCTCATGCAGGGCGCGGCCGTTTTCCGCGACCGTGGAAGTTCCGGCCAGTGCCGTGAGCGCGCAGGCCGCGGCATTGGCTTTCAGGCAGATCAGCAGCGCCGTCTCAAAGCCCGCACGATGGAAGTCGAGAGGCCCCAGGCTGAAAAGCGTCTCTCCGCCCGGAACGGGCGACGGAGGCAAAAGCAGCCAGAAAGGCAGGAGGAAGGCATTGACCGACAAGAGGCGCGAGGCCGTTTTCCGCAGGGGCAAACCGGAACAACAGAGCAGCAGGACGCCGAAAAAGCAGGCCCCTATAGCCGGATCAGGGCGGGAAAGCACAGCGGCGCACAGGGAAAAGATCGCCCCTGCCGCAAGCTTGCGCTCCGGGCGCATGGCGCGCAGGGAGAAAAAGGGCAGGCTGCGCGTCGAATCCGCCGAGGTTTCAAAGTTTGTCCGCACTGTGCGCTCCGCTCAGCAGTTCGGGCAGAGACCTGCGCAGGTATCCGATAATTCCCACGCTCAGGAATCCTTCAATAAGCATCACCGGCAGATGCGCCAGGAAAATGATCCGCGCGGCGGAGCTGAAGGTATCCCCGGACAGGGTGAGGGCCAGGGCGCAGAGCAGGGCGCTCAACAATACGGCTCCCGCGCCGCAGATAAAGGCGGCAAGCGCCCACGATGCGCGGCCCGGCCTGAAAAAGGGGCGGCAAAGCCCCCCGCAGATCACGGCCGGCCAGGCCATGATGCACACGTTCACCCCCAGCGTGGTCGGGCCGCCGAAACTGAACAGCAACGACTGAAGAAAAAGGGCCGCGGCAATGGCCGGGAAAGCCGCCGTACCGAGAACCGCTCCCAGCAGCCCGTTCAGAATCAGGTGGACGCTGCCCGGCCCTATGGGAATATGGATGAGCGAAGCCGCGAAAAAAGCGGCGGAGAGTATGCCCGTGCTCATGATATGATCCCAGGGCAGGCGCTTCAGAGACCAGCCGAGGGCGGGCAGAGACAGGACGGCTCCGCCGGCGAGCACCGGCACGGACAGGACTCCCTCTGAAATATGCATCAGTCTCTCTTCCTTCGCGATGCGGCAAATGCGCCGATCCCGGCCAATCCCACCAGCCAGCCCGCGCCGCCTATAATGTCGCGCAACGCGGGACCGTCGCTTCCGGACGGGGCGGGCACAATGCCGTATGCCGGGTTGTCGCCCGCTTTTTCAGAAGCAGCGCCGGATCGGGATGCTCCCGCAGGTACTTCAGGCCTTTCCGCAGGCGCCGCGCCGACCGTTGCCGGCAACAGGAATTCCGCCCTGTGTCCCTGTCCTGCCCGGACTATGAAGCGCAGATCACCCCCGCCGGCCGGGACGGGGAAACAGACAACGCCGGCCTCATCCGTTACCCCGTTTGCCAGGAGCTTACCCTGCGCGTCTTCCATGCTCACTTCTCCGCCTTGCACCCTGACTTTTTTGCTGAACCAACTCTCCGTGCAGATGCGCTCCCCGTCGGGGCGGGCATAAATAAACACGGCGTGGGCCGAGGCTCTTGTGACCGCCGCTCCCGAAAACAACAACGACAGGAAAAGCAGGAGCGCCGGTCCCGGCGCCCGCCGGCGGGTCGGACGGCGGTCGGCCGCCTGAGCATTATGCGCTTGCATCCGCTGAAAGCCCCGGCTGTTTACGGGCTTGTCCGGCGCGCTTGCGGGACAGTTTCAGGGTTCATAAGTTCGTGGAATTTGACCCAGAGAACGGCGCCCAGTTCCACCGGCTTTTCCTGCCCGGCAAAGGGCAGGCGCGTCCCGTCGTCGCTGAGGGCGGCAAAGCCCCACCAGCCGGCGCGCGGGGCAACGTAGGCGAATATGCCGTTTTCATCCGTCTTTACCGTCTGCGTGACCATGCCGGCATGGGGGGCGCGGCCGCGCTTGCCCTTGCCGGGGTACCACTCGATCTCCACTTCCGTATCCGGCGCGGCTTTGCCGTTCAGCAACACGCGTCCCCGGAAGACATTGCCCGCATAGAGAGCGCCGGGGCGCGACAGAGGTACGATTTCCGTCTTCAGACCCAGAGGGACGGACCAGCCCTCGTCGTCGCCGAAGGCGTCGATGCCTACTTTGGTATAGTGCAGGATGTAGCAGTCTTCTTCCTTTTCAAAATAGGGCTTCGGCTCCATGACGAAGGTGTAAAGACCCGGAGAATCAAGGCGGCGGGTCGTGCTCCAGACCGTATGCCCCTGCTCCTTGCCTTCTTTCAGGGTGGAGAGCAGGTCTTCAGTGCCGCCGTTGTGATAGACCTTAAAAGAGGCGGGTCTTTCCAGATCCATGCCTTCGTCGGCAAAAGGATGCCAGAATTTGAGATCCAGGGTTATTTCCGCCTTTCGGGGATCCATAACCGTGGACTCCGAGGGGATGAGCATGCCGAAATGAGCCTCGGCCGCGTCCGCAAAGGGCAGGCAGAGCAACATGGAAACCAGAACGGGGCGGAAAATGTGCATGTGCGGCTCCTTAAGATAATTTGGTTGTGAAACGCGCCCTTCGGCGCTTAAGAAAACGCTGATTTATCGATTTATTTAATCGGGGCTCCGCCCCGAACCCCGCCGGGGGAAGTGACTTCCCCCGGACCCCCTCAAAGAAATAAATCAGTGCTTCCTTAACAGCGAAACACGGTTTCGCCTGTGCCTTCGGGGCGGGCGGCGGCGCTTCGCGCTCACGCCGCCGGAGCATTTCAACTTTGAAATGCTCCACAGCACAAAGGGTTTGTGTAATTATTTTATAATTTGTGTTACGATACGCTTCAGGCGCCGGCAGGTCAAGCTTTCTTTGCAGCTTCCTGTGCCGGCCGGGAGAAAAAAGCCGCGCCCGGAACAGGGGCGCGGCTCGGGTTGCGTCATGGACGGCCGGGGACGGTCATTCGTACATATCGCTCTTGTCCGGGGCCGTGCCGGGGCTGGTTTTGGAGATATCCAGAGGGTAGATGAGGACCATCGTTTTGCGCGCGCTCACGCCGAGGGCGCCGGGATGAGTATTGATGCACACCGTGAGGTCCGGGATGCCGTCGTTGTCGGCATCGGCTATGGTGTAATCCACCATGGAGCCTTTGATGCGGCGCGTTTTCCATTGCAGGTTCAGGCCCACACCGTCCCAGAACAGGCAATGGATTTCCGACTGCGGGAAGTAGCGGTAGCGGTCGAAAATCTGCGCGGCCGTTGAAATGGGCCTGTTGACGATGAGTTTCCAGACGCCGTCGCGCTCAAGGTCCACTGCCGGCATGCGCATGGGGATATAAAACACGGAGGGCAGTTGCTGCCGGTTGTCATGCTGCATGCCGGGCATGGAGGGATCTATGGCCAGCCCGGTCGAGGACCCGGAGTATTTTTCCGAGGTGACCGCCAGGCGGTTGAGCTTGGAATTATAGGTACGCAGGCTTTCGTCGCGGGTCAGGACAATCAGCTTTTCCCCGCCTATTTCACCCTTGGACGCGGGCAACCAGGTAAAATTGAAGAGGTTGGCTTCCGTGGGCAGATTGAGTTGCCCGCCCGGAACCAGGGTATCGCCCTGCCTGTTCATTTCGTGAACGCCCATGCGGAAAAGGCGCGGAGGGTTGGCCTCCTGCCCGATGAGCGTGGGCCTGTAGTTGGGCGGCAACTTGACGACATTCAGGTACCAGCGGACCCTGCCCATGACCTCCGAGAATTGTCCGTCGCTCCAGTTCAGGATATAGGCGTTGGGCACGCCGCCGGAGTCCACGGTGTTGACGATGATCCATCCTTTGCCGGAAGCGTGCGGCATGGAGCGCACGTTCAGACAGGTGCTGTTCGCCGGGAAGCGGAATTCGCCCTTGGGCTGCATTTGTCCGGCGGAAAAGCTGTAGGCGTGCAGCGCCCTGTCGTCCAGAAGAAATATTTCGTTTTTGCCGTCGCCGTCGGCGTCCGTCACTTCCATGCCCACGGAACTGAAGTTCAGCGGCGCGGAGCGCAGGCGGGAGTCGTCCTGGGCGCTGGAGCCGGAGTATCGGAACTGGGGGTTCAGGTATACTTCGCGGCTGGATGTTTCATTGATCATGATGTCCGGGTTCATCTGGTTGACGCGTCCCTGCGCCTGCGGAGAACTTGCGGCCTGTTGCGGGACGCGGTTGAACAGTTCCCGGTTTACGGCGTCGCTTATGCCGGAAACAGCGGGAATGATCTGGTTCGGCGCGGCTTCGCGCGCCTGCGCCCAAGTTTTCCCGTTCTTGTCCAGTACGCGCACGTCTATGCTGCAATTATCGCCGATGATGTTCACCGTGCCCCAGACTACATAATCCGCCTTGCGCGCGGCCCGGAATTTTTCAGCCCCGGCCTGGTCGGTCACGGGTTTTACGTTGCTTCCGAGATCCTGGCCCACGGCTTCCACCCTGTCCTTCCAATACAGGCGGGAAGTCAGCATCTGGGGCAGGGAGCGCTCAAGATGGGCGTAAGCGGGCGGCCCCTGCACGGAAAAAGGCGCGACCGTGAAGGTGGACTTCCGTGCCGCGGCGGAGGCGGACTCCTTTTGCGCGGCAAAGGTCTGCGTTGCGGCAGACAGCAGGGCGACGACAAGCAGCGGCAGCACAGGCAACAGCAGCCGGCGGGATGGACGTTTCATGGTTCCTCACTTTTTGATTTTGAGACGCCTCCCCCGGCGTTTGACGACGAAACACGGTTTCGCCTTGCCTGCGGGGCGGGCGGCGGCGCCGGCTCTGCCGACCCCAGCCGTAAGCCGGAAAGACCGGCTGACGGCTGGGGCTCGCGCTTACGACGCCTGAGCATTTTCGTTTGTAAAATCAATCTCCCAATCCGGTCAACCTGATCATGAGCATGTAGTTTTCTTCTCTGGGGTCGGTTCTGACCCTGCCGATGAGCTGAAAACACTGGTGGTTGAAAATAACGTCCAGGTTGGTTTCGGAATTGTCCATATCTTTGAAATCCTGGTAATGCTCGGCGGCAAAACTGAAAGGGCCGACGGCGGTCGTTTCGAGGCCGAAGCGCAGATAGTTCAGATTGCGGTCTTCCGATCTCTTGTATTCGTCTATTGCCCTGCGCGAGTCATAGCCCACGAAGGCCTTGCCGTATTCCGGAAACTCGAAGTTCAGGCCGCTCTGGTGGCGCACCAGTTCCCCTTCGTATGGGGAAAAGTAGTTCCGGCTGTTGAAATACACGTTGTCAAAAATGTTCAGTTCCACTTCAGCCAGGATGTCGCCGAAGGGGCGTCTTGCGTAACGCTCCCGTTCTTCCGAGCGGTCGGCCTCGCGGAAATCGTAGCCCTGTTCCAGGCGCAGGCGCAGCATGTCTTTGTATTCGGTCCTGACCACCGGGCGCATTTCTCCGTCCTCGCCCTTTTCCATAACCACCTTTTCGCTTTTGGCGGTGATGACGTTGGAAATGGAGTAGACCAACTCCGTTTCCGGCAACAGGCGGTCTTCATTGCTGTACCTGGGATTTCTGCTCTGGTTTTCACGGGTACGCTGCCTGAATTCCAGGCGGGGTTGCACGGAGTGGCGCAGGGCCGTCCACTGCGAATCGCCCGTTTTTTCTTTGACGGCTTCCAGGGGCGCCGGGTCCAGGTAAAAGACGCGGGCCAGTTCGGTAAAGGCCGCGGCGCTGAACTCCGGTACGGTACGGCTTGCCTTGTCCTGTCTCGGGCCGTCGGGTTTGTCGCCTGCCGTGCGCCCGGGCAGTTCCGTATCATAAAAGGTCTGGTACAAGCCGGCGCTCATGATCAGTGAGCCGTAGCGGTTGTTCAGGGGCAGGGTCAGACGCGGGATCACCTCGTAGCGCGCCCCCCGTGTGCCGCTGCGGCGGTACATGTACGCCGCCTGTGCCGAAGCCTCTATTTCCAGAGGCAGATCGGGCAGGATGCGGCCTTTGTGCAGAAAGGCGTCGAACTGCGGCAGTTGCTGGACGGTTTCATCCAGGGAGGCCGAACGGTTGCCGTTGCCGAGCATCGGAACCTGCCGGTAAAAAGAGGAAAGGGCTACGGAACCGCGTTCCCAGTCCTGGGTGAGCAGAATGCCGCTCAGGCGGTCCTGGTCATGCTCCTGAAACTCGCGGCTGAAGAAGTCGAAGACGGCGTCGCGGGTGCGCTCCAGTCCCCCGTATGTGTTTTTGAATTCAGAGATGAAATACTGGTCGGAAACATAGTCTATGTCCACTTTGAGCCGCCGTCCGCTGTTGTCGAAACGGGTATCGAACATGCCGCGCAGCCAGTAACGGTTTTCATTGTTGCGCACAAGCCCGTCGCCTGCGAATTCCCCCTGTCCCGGATCGGATTTGATCAGCCGGTCCCTGAGAAAATCCGCGCGGAACCAGCCGGAGGTCGAAGAAGTCGGGCGCGTTCTGTATTCCAGGCCGTGCAGAAATCCGCGCTTGTCCATGAACTGCTCGTTCAGGGTGATATCATTGCTCTCGTTCACCGCCCAGAAAAAGGGCACGTTGAAATAACTGCCCTTGGTCGAACTGACCCCGTATTCCGGCATGAGAAAACCCGTCTGCCGGCTGGTTTTGACCGGCATCAGGAAATAGGGGGCGTAAGCGACCGGGGTGTCCTTGACCTGAAAGGAAGAACCGGTCAGACGGGCGTAGCCGTCTATCTCCACCACCGCCTCGTCGGCGGTGAAGGACCAGGCGGGAACCTCGTCGTCACAGGTCGTGACCTTGGCCTGTTTGAAGGTATACACATCGCCCCAGTGCTTTTCAATGCGTTCGCCCGCAACGTACACATGGGGGCCGGACATGAAAATGCGCCCGTTCCGCAGCCAGCCGGTGCGGCTGCGCAGGTCGAACTCCGCCTCGTCGGCCGCCAGTTCGTCCTTGCCGCTGCGCACGACCACGTTGCCCTTGAGGAAGACCCACTTGGTGCTCATGTAATAGCGGGCAAAGTCGGCCTTCAGGTATTCGTTGCCCCGCTTCAGGAAGACATTGCCCCTGGCTTCCAGAATTTCCTCGTCGTTCAGGGTGTTGATGGACTCGGCCTTCAGATCCCAGCGCACCAGCACCTCATCCTCGGTTTCCATGAGCAGGGGCTGCTCCGGCCGCGCGGACGCAACCGGACCCGGCACGGGCAGTGCGCGCAGGGGGGTGGGGAACGCCGCGAACAGCATGAACAGGATCGCGGCATGCAGAATATGTCGGCAAGCGGTCATCCGGTTTCCGGTATCTTTAAGAGCATTTCAAATGTGATACGTCCCGTTCGGCGTTTCCGGCGCGAGTGAATTGTGTCGCCGGAGCAATTTCATTTTGAAATTGCTCTAACGGTGCTATAGCATTTTACGCTTGAAACAGTTGCTTACGACGGGCAAAGCCCGCTTGCGCGCTGTCCCGCGGCAGGGGTTTGCAGGCACCCCTCCCCGCAGGGCTGATACATTTTTTCAAAGTTGATCTGCCTTGGGGACATGCGGGACGAGTCAGGGCAAACCCGGCCTGCGTTTCGTGCTAACACAACTTTGCGCGAAGGGAAAGAAGCGCTCTTGAATTTTGCCCGTCGGAAAGGTAAGTGTTTACCTGATTTTGTCGCTCCGAATCCTTTCCTTGGAGATAAAATGCTATATTCCCGGTATCTTGTGCAGGCGCATATTTTTCTTGAAAATATTGTCGGCAATTTTCGTCTGCTGACCGCCGCCGCACGGAGCGGGGCCGGCGTGTGCGCCCCGCTTCTTCTGCCGGACGCCGGCGGCGGCGAATCTTCGTTTATATGGCCGGAACTTGTCCCTGTGGTCAAAGCCGATGCTTACGGCCACGGTCACATAGAGGTCGCCCGCAGTCTTGCGGGTGCCGGAGCGCGCGCCTTTGCCTCCGGTTGCGCGGGCGAGGCGGCGGCATTGCGCTCCGGCCTTGAGGAGAGCGCCGGCGCCTCGCGCCCTCCCATACTGGCCCTGCTCGGCATTTTGAGCCGGGAAGATATGGAGCTTTGCGCCGCGCACGGCATCATCCCTCTGCTCAGTGACTTCGCGCAGTTGAGGATGCTTGAGAATTTCCGTTTCGGGGCCGGGCTGGCGGCTGTCGCCATAAAATTTAATACTGGCATGTCCCGGCTGGGGTTCAACGAAGAGGAACTGCCCGCCCTGTGCGCGGCCCTGCGCTCCCTGCCCGGCCTGCGTCCGGTGCTTGCCCTTTCCCATCTGCATTCCGCGGATACGGAAGGAGGACGCGAGGCGGCGCGCGCCCAGGCCGTCGTCTTCGCCCGCATGCT
This sequence comes from Desulfovibrio sp., assembly GCA_031273845.1. Taxonomy (GTDB): domain Bacteria; phylum Desulfobacterota; class Desulfovibrionia; order Desulfovibrionales; family Desulfovibrionaceae; genus Frigididesulfovibrio. The sequence continues at coordinate 798 of JAISRC010000067.1, read as the reverse complement.
TCAGAGTCTGCGCGCTGAATACCCGGATATAGCCGCTTCGCTGGCTAATTCAGCCGGCACCTTCTTCGCCTCCGATCTGACGGAAATCATCGGTCCCCATGTCTGCCGTCCGGGGCTTGCCCTTTACGGCGGCAATCCTTTTTACGGCACGGCGCGGGAATCTTCGGGCGCCGGAACGGCACCGGCCATGGCCGTCAGCGCGCCGCTGCTTGCGGAGCGTACGCTGCCCGAAGGTGCGGGACTCGGCTACGGGCATACTTTCAGGGCCGGTCGGGCCATGCGGGTCGGGATAATCGCCGCCGGTTACGCGGACGGTTTTTCCCGCGGATTGTCCAACCGCGGTGAGGTCTGTATCGCCGGAGCGCGCGCTCCCGTGATAGGACGCGTGTCCATGCAGATGAGCGCCGTGGATTTGTCGGCCCTGCCGCGCGGTCTGGAGAAGCCGGAGCGGGCCTGGATAATGGGCGGACCCTGGGCGCGCTCCGTGAAGGCCGAAGAGCTTGCAGCCGCTTGGGGGAGTATAGCCTATGAAGTCATGTGTACGCTCGGACGCAACGAGCGCGTGTACGTTTAAGGAAAACACTGATATTTATTTAATCGGGGTTCTACCCCACACCCTGCCGGGGGCAACGATTTCCCCCGGTCCCCCTCAAATATAGCCCGGCGGAATGTAGTTTCGCCGTAACCGCTCACAGGGTATCAGTGCAGGATAAAGGCGATATCAGGGCGTTTCCCTTGGAAGAAACTCTTGAAGGCGTCTACAAGCACCGGATAGGTGCGCTTTTTTTGGATGCGGCA
>JAISRC010000009.1 GCA_031273845.1 Desulfovibrio sp. | reverse complement strand
TTTTTGGCACCGGTATCGCTGTTTTCCAGCTATCACACCATTTTTGATCGCCTGTTCCGAACCGCATTTCTTACATACTGGCATAATCCCATCTCCTTTTCATCTGTCTGATGGAATATTATATCATAATCTATATATTAGTCAACACTCTCAAAATTTTTAGGTTTTCGACCTTTAAAAGATAAACCAAAGAAAATTTCGTCTGCCTCAACAATACCTTTGAGTCCGGATTTATCTGCTTTCCTTAAAGCATCAAGGTTTTTATGCCTCTATATGAATGACGTTCTGACTGAAATTTGATATTTTTCTGCTGATTTTCGAATACTGTATTTCTTGATCATACAGATGATATATTTTTTCCAAGCAGCCTCATGTTTCTTGGAGTAAGAAAGAAAAGCTTTCGTTGCCGAAGTAAATTTAGTCGAACAATCTCGGCAAATATGTCGTCCTCTGGATTTTGAATCATATCCATCCTTGACTATTTTTTCAGTACAACCACATTTAGGACAGAATATTCCAGAAGTAAATTTTGCTTTATCAAGGTTTAAAGTGTGTTTATTAAGGAGAAGATTTGAGATAAGATATCCATGCTATATTACCTCTAAAGAGTTTTAAGGTGAGTATACCATGGTTTTATAGCTTTGATAACTAAATTTTAAAGAAAATTTAGCTCTCTGTGATTAATTATTTGGAATTGTTTGATTTAAATTTTTATTCCGGACGGACTCGTTTGTATAACAGAGCCTCTATTTTTTTTATAACTCATTGATTTTACAAAATTTACTGCGGAAATTGACTGCCCCTGAGGCAGGGGCATGACTCTTGCGGCCGGTTCGGATACGGGATATAGCCCGAGCCTGAAGGTGCCGGTACAACCGCCGGGAAAACGTATGGAATACTACGCCCACGAAGAAACCTGGGACAGGGAGCGCATTGAGCGCACACAGATCGTCCGCCTGAAGAATACGCTGGCCCAGGCCATGCGTTCCCCTTTTTACAAGGGGCATCTGGACGCTGCCGGCATACGCCCGGAAAAAATCAACAGTCTTGACGACCTGAAACGCATACCCTTCACCGCCAAGGAGCACATGCGCGCCGCGTATCCCTATGGTCTGGTTGCCGTTCCCCGCGAAGAACTGGTACGTTTCCATGCCTCCAGCGGCACCACCGGTTCACCCGTGGTCGTCTGCCACACGCAGGATGATTTGGATACCTGGGCGGACCTCATGGCCCGCTGCATGCACATGGTCGGCATCCGCAAGGGCGATGTTTTTCAAAACATAGCCGGGTACGGACTGTTTACCGGCGGACTCGGCATACACAGCGGGGCGGAGCGACTGGGCTGCCTGACCATACCGGCCGGCACCGGCAACACCCGCCGCCAGATCAAGCTGCTGCGCGACATGCGGGTAAAAGCCCTGCACATCATACCCTCATACGCCCTGTATCTGGGCAAGGCCGTGCAGGACGAGGGGGAAGACCCGCGCTCCCTGCCCCCGACCATCGCCTTGGTGGGGGCGGAACCGCATACCGCCGAGGCGCGCGGGCGCATTGAAGATCTGCTCGGCCTCAAAGCGTACAATTCTTACGGTCTCTCCGAGATGAACGGCCCCGGCGTTGCCTTTGAATGCACGGAGCAGAACGGACTGCATGTGTGGGAAGATGCCTATATCGCGGAAATTGTGGATCCGGAAAGCGGCGAAGCCCTGCCCGACGGCGAACTGGGGGAACTGGTCATGACCACGCTCAGCAGGCGGGGCATGCCCGTGATACGCTTCCGTACCCGCGACCTGACGCGCTTTTTGCCGGGCGACTGCCCCTGCGGGCGCAAACACCGCCGCCTAGACCGCATCGCCGGCCGCGTGGACGATATGTTCATCATCAAAGGCTGCAACATCTACCCCATGCAGGTGGAGCAGATCCTCATGAGTTTTCGGGAAGTCGGCGAAAACTACCTGATTATCCTGGAAAACGAGGACAATATGGACCGCATGCGCGTACAGGTCGAGATACGCGGGGAATATTTCGTCGAAGACATGCGGGTTCTGACCTCCCTGCAAAGACGAATCGCAAGCCGCCTGCACGATGAAATTCTGATCACCCCCAAGGTGGAACTGGCGCAGCCGAACGCCGTCCCCCGCTCCGAAGGCAAGGCCAGGCGCGTGGAAGACAGGCGCGCCGCCCGTGCATGATCGATCTTCTGAACCTTGATGCGGATGAACTGGGAGTTTTTGTCCGCAGTCTGGGGCAGGCTCCCTTCCGCGCGCGGCAACTCTGGAAATGGGTCTGGGCCAAGGGAGCGCGCGATTTTGCCGAAATGAGCGATCTGGCCCGTTCCTTTCGCTCCGAACTGGAAAAGCACGCCTTCGTAAGCAGGCCCGAAACGGTGCTGACGCAGACCTCGTCGGACGGCACGGTCAAATTTCTTCTGCGTCTTGCGGACGGCGAAAGTGTGGAAAGTGTGCTCATTCCCTCCGAGTCGCGTGAAGGCAAAGAACGCCTGACCCTCTGCCTGTCCTGCCAAGTGGGCTGTCCCATGGGTTGCACCTTTTGCAGCACCGGTGCCATGGGTTTTGTCCGCGACATGAGCGCGGGGGAAATCCTGGGTCAGGTGTTGGCCGCGAGGGAATATTTGTCGGCCGCCGGAGCGCAGCTGCGCAACCTGGTCTTTATGGGTATGGGCGAGCCTTTGCTGAATCTCGACGCGGTCATGCGCAGTCTGAGGATACTGAACAGCGAAAGCGGTCCGGCCTTTTCTCCGCGCCGCATCACGGTTTCCACCTGCGGGTCGGAGCGGGGCCTGAAAATTCTGGGAGAATCCGGTCTGGCCTATCTTGCGGTGTCCCTGCACGCGCCCAACCAAGCCCTGCGTGCCCGGATCATGCCCGCGGCCGCGCGCTTTCCCCTGGATTCCCTGTTTTCCCTGTTGCGCGCCTATCCCCTGCGTGCGCGCGAGCGGCTTACTTTTGAGTACCTGTTGCTGGGAGGAGTGAACGATTCGCTTGCCGAAGCCGCGGAACTCGCCGCCCTGATGTCCCGCATAAAAGGAAAACTCAACCTTATCCTCTACAATCCGGCGGAAGGGTTGCCCTACCGTGCTCCCGGCGAAGAAGCCGCCACCGCGTTCGAGGACTATCTGCGCAGGCGGCATATTACGGCGACCATCCGCAAAAGCAAAGGTTCGGACATCCTGGCCGCCTGCGGCCAGCTTCGTTCCTCCCGCGCTTGACGGACTTAAGGCAATTTGATTTTGAGACGCTCTCTTCGACGCTTAACGGCGAAAACAAGTTTCGCCTACGCTTGCGGGGCGGGCGGCGGATACCCGCCGCCGGAGCATTATGCAATTTCATTTGCACAATGCTCTAAGGAATCACTG
>JAISRC010000004.1 GCA_031273845.1 Desulfovibrio sp. | reverse complement strand
ATCAGGATTTGCTTTTATGATAAGAATAAGATGGGATTTTTCCGCATCAGAAAAAGCTTCTGATTTATGTCCTCTGGGGAGCGGCGCACTACGTTGCTCTGTCCTTTCAATTTTGAGCCAGTTTACCAGAGTTTCTCGGCACACATTGAACATCCTCGCCACAAGCTCTTGAGTGTATTGCCCGGTTTTATAGGCAGCCAGGGCGCGCTGCCGTGTGTCTGCTAGTGTTATTTTCATCCACATTTTCTAAAGAAAATTTAGAGAAAAGTCAACTTTGAAATGCTCTAGTTATTCCAATCTGTTACCGTTTTTCATTCGACTGCCCTGCGTCTTACGGCAACAGGGCGTAGGACGCCCTTCGACCGGGTCTTCATCCCGTCCGGCGCTTGCGGGCCAGCCCAAGTTCGACAAGCCGTTCCACAAGGCGGTCGAAGGAAAGGCCGCAGGCGGCCGCGGCCTGCGGCAAAAGGCTGGTGCGGGTCATACCCGGCAGGGAATTTACTTCCAGCAACACCGGGCATTCATCGGCCGGAACAATAAAATCGGCACGACTGTATCCGGATAAGCCGAGGACACGGTGCGCCGCCAGAGCCATGTCCTGAATGCGTTCCGTTAGGCGGGCCGAAATCGGGGCCGGACAGATTTCCTCCGCCCCTCCGGACGAATATTTACCGGCATAATCGAAGATCTTGCCGGCAAACGGCCTGATGAGTATGGGCGGCAAAGCCCGTGGGACTTCCTCGCCGGCTGCGAGTTCTCCGAGCACGCCGCAGGTGACCTCAAGGCCGTCCACGGCGCTTTCCGCCAGATACGAACCGCCCGCGGAAAAGAGACGATCCAGAGCCGCCGGCAGATCGTCATGCCTTTCCACCCGTTCCATGTGCAGGCTGGAACCTCCGGTATCGGCTTTGATGAACAGGGGATAGGCCGGAAGCGGAAGCGACTCCGCGCCCGAACGCCGGTACAGCAACTGCCAGGGAGCTGTGGTCAGCCCTGCGGAGGCAAAGAGTATTTTTGCAAAAGCCTTGTTCAGGGCCAGCATGGAAGCGGCCGGGCCGGATCCCTGGTAAGGGCGGTCGAGACGATCCAACACTGCCTGAATGATGCCGTCCTCGCCGGGAGAACCGTGCAGCATGACAAAGACGAAATCTTTGTCCGCAACAACTTCGGCCAGACTCCCGAGCGATACGGCGGGATCGTATGCTTCAACCGTGTGCCCGAGATTCTCCAGAGCCGCGCGCACGCCTTCAGCCCCGGACAGGGAAACAGCGCGTTCGCTTGACCAGCCGCCGGCCTGCAACAGGACCTTCATACCGGCTCTCTCCCCGTCCGGCGCTTAATTCCGTATCGCATAATTCCCGTACGCTATCCATTTATATGTCGTCAGGCTTTCCAGTCCCATGGGACCGCGCGCGTGCAGCTTCTGCGTACTTATGGCCACTTCCGCTCCCAACCCGAATTGTCCGCCGTCGGTAAAACGCGTGGAGGCGTTGACATAAAGCGCGGAAGCATCCGTCTCATCGACGAAACGTCGGGCAACGGCCGTGTCTTCCGTCAATACAGCTTCGGAATGACCTGTGCCGTGTCTTCGGATATGCTCAAGCGCAGCGGCCAAATCCTCAACCACATGCACGTTGAAATCTTTGCTCAGCCATTCCCGGTCATAGTCTCCCTCCTGCACCGGAAAAGTTTCTATGCCGCGCGGCTCGGGTAAAAAAGCCGCAGCTTCGGGACTCAGGTGCAGTATGCAGCCGAAAGGCGCCATGTGCGCGGCCAGCCGAGGCAGAAAAGACGCCGCCGCATCCTTGTGGACAAGCAGGGTTTCCAAGGCGTTGCATGCGCTTGGACGCTGTATCTTGGCGTTTTCAATGACCTTCAGGGATTTTTCCGTGTCCGCGCTTTTGTCCGTGAATATATGGCAGACGCCTATGCCTCCGGTCATGATCGGAATGCGCGAATTTTCCCGGCAAAGGCGGTGCAGTTCGGCTCCACCGCGCGGGATGAGCATGTCCACCCAGGCGTCCAGGCGCAGAAGTTCCGCAACCACGGACCTGTCGGTCGAGTTGATATACTGTACCGCCGCCGGAGGCAGGTTCAGCTTTTCCAGGCATGCTCCTATTACCCTGACCAGGGCGCGGTTGGAATTGAACGTTTCCTTGCCCCCGCGCAGGATGACGGCATTACCGGTTTTGAGGCAGAGAGCACTCACATCCGCGGTAACGTTGGGTCTGGCTTCATAGACGGCGGCCACAACGCCCAAAGGAACTCTGCGGCGCATGAGGGAGAGGCCGGAATCCAGCCTGCGCCCGTCCATGATCTCGCCGACGGGATCGGGCAGCGTCGCCAGGACGCGGACATCGGCGGCTATGCCGGCCAGACGTTCCTTATTCAGCAGGAGCCTGTCCGTAAGACTCCCGCTCATGCCGGACGCATGCGCCTCGGCGATGTCCAGGGCGTTGGCCTTGAGAATGTCCGCCGCGTGTTCATCTAGGGCATCCGCCAAGGTCGTCATGATCCGATTCCGGCACCCGGAACTCAAAGAAGCCAGCACCCGCGACGCTTCTTCGGCCGCCCGGCCCATGGCCTGCAAATCAACCGTCCCGGTTTCTTCCCCTGTTTCTTTCCCGCTCATGGCTGTATCCCGTTTCCTCATTCTGTTTGAGGACTTTCCGCAGTTCGGCCTGTCGCTTTTCCGTTCATGGCTGTACTCCGTTTCCGTCCGGAAATATTCAGACATCCCTCGCGCACAACGGCTTTGCAGGCGGTGTCCGATGCCCCGAACTTCAGTCTTCGGAATCCTGAAGCATGATCAGGTCGTTGCGGTGAACGGCCACGGGACCGTATTCATACCCGAGAATACCCGCGATGTCATCCGAACGCCTGCCCATCATCAGGGACAGGGCATCGCTGTTGTAGCGCGGCACACCGCGTGCCAACTCTCCTCCGTCGGGACCCAGAATGCGCACAACGGCGCCTCTGGCGAAAGAACCGCTTACCGCGGTGATACCGGCCGGCAGCAGCGAGCTTTTGCCCTTGAGCATGGCCGAAGCGGCACCTGCGTCAATGCTGATGCCGCCGGCCGCGGGCGCGCCGAATATCCAGAGTTTGCGGCGTTCCAGCGGATTGCTGTGCGGCGCGAAGCAGGTGCCGCTTTTCCGACCCTCTAGAAGATCCCCTATGACGGAACTCCGCGCCCCGGAGGCGATGACGACGCCGATGCCGGCCCGCACGGCGATCTCGGCGGCCTGTATCTTGGTCGCCATGCCCCCGGTGCCCAGACCGGATACGGATTCTCCGGCCAGGGAGCGCACGGAATCGTCGATATTGTCGATATGCCGGACAAGTTCGGCGTCGGGATGAACATGCGGGTCCGCAGTGTACAGACCGTCCGTATCCGTGAGCAGGAACAGGAGATCGGCTTCGGCCAGCACGGCCACCAGAGCGGAAAGGTTGTCGTTGTCGCCGACCTTGATTTCGGCCACGGCCACGGCGTCGTTTTCGTTCACCACCGGGATTATGCCGTGGTCCAGCAGCGCGTTGAGCAGATCCCTGGCGTTGAGAAAACGTTCGCGGTCTTCGATATCCGCGCGGGTCAGGAGCATTTGTCCTATATTCAGGCCGTAAATGGAAAAAAGCTGTTCCCATATACGGATCAGGCGGCTTTGGCCGACCGCGGCCAGAAGTTGTTTTGAAGATATTGAAGGAGGAAGATCCGGAAAATTCAGGTGTTCCCGGCCAGCCGCTATCGCTCCGGAAGAAACCAGGATGATTCTGTGCCCGGAGGCGACCGCGGCGGCGCAACGCGCGACTATTTCAACCATGTGCGCCCGGTCGAGTTTTGCCGCTCCGCGCGTCAGCACGCCGGTGCCCAACTTCAGCACCAGAGTTTTTTTGCTCCGGGCGGAATACGACTTAGGACAAAGAGATTTTTTATCCTGCTTTCCCGCGCCCATGATCTGCTTCGGCCCGCCGTTTCCTATTTGGAATCGGAATAAGACGTTTGAACCGTTTATTTGTTCTCGGCCAGAACCTGTTTGGCTCTGGTCGCTTCCGGGCTGTTGGGGTAGCGCTTGACCAGATCGTTCAGGCGTTCGCGCGCCGCCTGTTTTTTCCCGGCATTGTTCAGGGCTATGCCCTGTTTCAGCATGGCGGCCTGAAGTTTGGGGCTGCCGGGAAACTTGGCGATGACCTCCTGGTAGGCCAGAGCGGCGCGGGCGTAATCCTTCAGTTGAAACCAGGATTCCCCTTCCCAGAAATGAGCGTTGCCCGCCAGCCTGTGCGCGGGATAGACCGCGTAGAAATCCTTGAATGAAGCAACCGCTTCCTTGTAATTGCGCCGGTCAAAAGACTTGATGCCGGCATCATACAAGGCCGAAGCCGCATCCACCCGGCCCGGGGCCGGGTTCTCCGCGCCGGACGGTGCCGTTGCCGAGGGAGGAACGCCTGCAACGGGATGGGCGTGGACAGGCGCCGGGGGCTCCGAGCTGTTCAGGACGTCAACATTGACGGCCAACTGGGAGGCGATCTGCCTCACCGCGGCTTCAAGGCGTGTTACCCTGTCGCGCAACGCGGCCGTATCTCCCGACCCTCCGCCCTGGACATCGTCCAGTTTGCCGGTCAGCATGTTGAGTTCCTGGCGCATGGTCTGCATCTGGGACCACATCTCGGCCTGCCCCGGAAGCACTTGTTCAACCTGTCCCACTTGCGACATAAGCATGCGGATTTGCTGTTCATGCTGGTCAACTCTGGCGATCAGGCCGCCGCCTCCGCTCCCCCCGCTCACGCAACCGGCCATTGCAGGAACGGCTATCAGGCAACACAGCATAGAAAATCTCATAACACCCTCTCTTTTGCCGAAACACGGAACCCGCGGGAACGCCGTTCCCGCATTTTTTTGAAAATGCTCCAAAAAAGCGGGACGCGCAAGTCTCCCCGGCCCTGTCAGAAAATACCGTAATCGAAGCAACTCATCCTTTGATGAAAAAATAATACAGTACGGCAAAAATCGCGCCGAACAGAAGAAAGCGCGCCAACCGCGAGGCCGGGATGCCGTTTTGTCCTGTATTGCGGGAAGAACGCCGGGCCAGGACTGTTTTTACGATTTCCTGTTCCGCGCTCTCGGAACGCGAAAAAAAACCCTGAAAGAAATTCTTTTTTTTCGGCTCCGGAGCGGAAAACTCTTCTCCTTCGGAGGCGTCCCGGTTCCGGCCCTGATCATGTCCCGCCGCCCGCACCGCTGTTGAACCATGGGCGGCGGAAGGCGGCAGGCTTATCCAGAGCGGATTGCCGAAGGCATCCTCTCCCAAGGGAGGATTTGCAAGATATTGTTCATAACGTAAGACGGCAAGCCTGACTTTTTCCTCGTCACAGAAGGGGTCGGCCAAGCGGGTTGCCTCGGCAAAGAGGACGGAAAGAGGCGTCTCCCGGTTCGCGGACATTGCCAAAAACGCTGTGAACAAGATGTCCTCGCTGCATTCCGCCGGCGGATCGACGGCACGGCCGCACGGCATTGCGGGAGCGGACGATTCCCGATCGCAGGAAGGACACGCGATTTGCCGCAGTCTTCGCGCGTGACGCATTGCGGGAGCGGACGATTCCCGATCGCAGGAAGGGGCGGGACCCGCGTTTTTTATACTGTCCGCAGCATCACGCATGAGAAAGAAACCGAAAAAAACGGTAAAATAATTTCGGGCGCTTCACGAGAATGTGAAGCGCCCTTGTAAGGAATAATGTCGGCCCCGACCTACGTTCCCACACATGAGTATGCAGTATCATCGGCGATGAAGGGCTTAACTTCCGGGTTCGGAA
>JAISRC010000114.1 GCA_031273845.1 Desulfovibrio sp. | reverse complement strand
TTCTGTAACATACTGATATTTTTATATATAGCAAATCCGATCAATGAAAGCCGTATATAATAATTTCAGTATGTTATAAATATTTTAAGGCAAAGTCCGACAGGCTCCTAGAGCATTTTGATTTGGAATCGGAATTGTTCATATTTTATCCCTGTTCCACAGCTTGCGCAACAGCGCGCCGGCGGCGCTCCCGTGCGAAGTATGCCCGGCGACTGTGTCCTTACGCGTGAAGCGGTCCATAAAAATATATACCACGGGCGTGGTGTAGAGGGTCAACAACTGGCTGACCAGCAGGCCGCCCACAATGGTGATGCCCAAGGGCGTACGCAGTTCGGCCCCGTCGCCCCTGCCCAGCAGCAGGGGGAGCGCCCCGCCGACCGCCGCCATGGTTGTCATCATGATGGGCCGGAAACGCAGCAGGCAGGCCTTGAAAATGGCCGCTTCAGCCGAAAGCCCCTCGCCGCGCTGTGCAGCCAGAGCAAAATCAATCATCATGATGGCGTTTTTTTTGACTATGCCGGCCAGCAGCAAGACCCCTATAAAGGCTATCACCGTGAATTCGGCGCCGAAGAGCATTAACCCCGAAATGGCGCCCACCCCGGCGGAGGGCAGAGTGGAAAGGATGGTCAGAGGATGGATCAGGCTTTCATACAGGACGCCCAGCACCACATACAAGGTCAGCAGCGCCGCAAGTATCAGGAGAGGCTGGTCGCGCAGGGCGGAGGCAAAGGCCCCGCTCGTGCCGGAAAAGGAACCGCGTACCCCGACCGGTACGCCGATTTCTTCCATCACTTCCGGTATCCTCTCTTCTACTTGGGAAAGGGCGACATCAGGCAGCAGATTGAAGGAGATGGTGGAGGCCGTGAATTGCCCTTCGTGCGATACGGAAAGGGACGTCAGGGATGGGGAAAAGCCGGCAAAGGAGTTCAGGGGGACCAGGCGTCCGGAGGGGCCTTCCTGCGCCGAGGCCGTAAAAAGCGAACTCCCGGCGTTGCCGGAAAGTCCGGAGTTCCGGGCCGGCGCCGCATCCGCCCCGGCCGGAACATACAGGTAAAACAGCCCCTCAGGACCCTGAAGATAGGGATCGGCAAACTCCATGACCACCCGGTATTGATTGGCGTCCGTGTAAATGGTCGAGGCAAAGGCCTGTCCGAAGGCCAGCCCCAGCGCCGTGTCCACCTGCTTCAGCGTGACGCCGAGCCGGGCGGCCGTATCCCTGTCCACTGTGACCGTGCTTTGCAGCCCGCGCGTTTCCTGGTCCGAGTTCACGTCCACCAGTCCGGGAATTTTCATGAAGGCCTCGGTCACACGCGGGGTCCAGCGGCGCAGCAGGTTCAGATCGTCGCTCTGCAACGTGAACTGGTGATCCGCGCGGGTGCGCCTGCCGCCTATGCGCAGATCCTGCATGGGGGAGAGAAAGAGTTCTCCGCCCGGTACCCCGGCGAGCCGGCCCCGCAGTTCATTGATGATTTGCACGGCCGTTTTTTTGCGTGTCCGCGCGGACTTGAGGGTGATGAAGACCATGCCGGAATTGCGCTGCCGCCCGCCCGTGAACCCTCCCACCTGGTCCACATCCGGATGGGCGCGCACGATATCCATAAGTCGGATCAGTTTGGGCTGCATGGCCTGGAACGAAATGCTCTGGTCCGCCCGGATTATGCCGAAGATTTGCCCCACATCCTGCTGGGGGAAAAAACCCTTGGGCACGATGATATAGAGATACACATTGAAGCCCACGGTCAGGAGCAGCAGGAGCAGAGTTATGCGTTTGTACTTCAGCGCGACGGCCAGTGTGCGCGCATAAGCGCCGAGCAGCCTGTCCATGCAGCCGCCTAAAAAATGAAGGAAGCCCGAACCGGCTGTGTCCGCGGGACGCTCCCCCCTTTTTCCGCGTTCCGGGGAGCTTCCGGTATGTTTGCCGGGCTTCAGGAGCGCGGCGCACATCATGGGCGTCGAAACCAGGGAAATAATAAGGGAAACCAGTACGGCGGCGGACAAGGTGACGGCGAATTCCCGGAACAGCCTGCCCGGAAGCCCCCCCATGCCGAGGACGGGAATGAATATCGCCACCAGGGACATGCTGATGGAGAACACGGTGAAGGCCACTTCGCGGCTGCCCAGCAAAGCGGCTTCAACGGCCTTTTTCCCGTCTTCCATGTGCCTGACAATGTTTTCCGTGACCACGACGGCGTCGTCCACCACAAAACCTGTAGCCACGGTCAGGGCCATGAGGGAAAGATGGTTCAGGCTGAAGCCGCACAGATGCATGACGGCAAAGGTGCCGGCCAGGGAAGCGGGCACGGCGACGGCGGGAATAAAGGTTGCCCTGACGTTGCGCAGGAACAGAAAAACCACGAGGATGACCAGACACATGGAGAGCAGCAGGGTGCGCTCCACTTCACGCACGGAAGCGGCGATGGACGGGGAGCGATCCATGGTGATGGTGAAATCCACGCTTTCCGGCACCCAGGCCCGCAGGGTCGGCAGCACTTCGCGCACATGGCGCACGGTTTCGATGATGTTTGCGCCGGGCTGCTTGAAGACCACCAGGAGTATGGCCGGTTTGCCGTCCGCATAGCCGATGTTCCTTTTGTCTTCGACTCCTTCCGTCACCTCGGCGACATCGGACAGACGCAGGGTCGCGCCGTCCGTATGGCGGATGATTACCGAGGCGAAATCTTCGGCCCGCAGCAGGCGGTCTTCAGCCCCGACGCTCAGGCGGCGTTCCCCGTCGTCGAGCATTCCTTTGGGGATATTGACGTTGGAACGCATTACGGCGGCGCGTACCTCCGCCGTGGATATCCCCCGGCTGTGCAGCGCGCCGGGGTCAAGTTCCACGCGCACGGCCGGCAGGGAAGAGCCCCCGACCGTCACCTCGCCCACGCCGTAAACCTGGGAGAGCTTCTGCGCGACAACCGAGGAAGCCGCATCATACAGTTCGCCGAGGCTGAGGACGCTTGATGTCAGGCCGATGACCATGATCGGGGCGTCCGCCGGGTTGCTTTTGTGGTAGCTCGGGTTGCGCGGCATGGTGGGCAGGGTGGATCTTGCCGCGTTGACGGCCGACTGCACGTCGCGGGCCGCCCCGTCTATGTCGCGGGAGAGATCGAACTGCAGGACGATGCTTGTGTTGCCCTGGGAACTGGTGGAGGTCATTTCCGTGATGCCCGCGATGCGTCCCAGGGCGCGTTCCAAGGGGGTGGCCACCGTTGCCGCCATAGTTTCGGGGCTTGCTCCCGGCAGACTCGCCTGTACCCGGATGGTGGCGAAATCCACCTGGGGCAGGGGGGCGACCGGCAACACGGCGTAAGCGGCTATGCCCACCAGGAATACAGCCGCGGTGAGCAGGGTGGTTCCGACCGGGCGGGAAATGAAGAGCGCGGACAGGTTCATGACCCGGACTCCGCATCGGACAGGCAGTTGAGGCAGCTCTCGGCGATCAGCCGGGCTTTCGGGATGATGTGCATACGCAGGACGCGCTTTTTTTCCTCCAGCAGCAGACCGGCGTGGGCGGGGCTGTCGCTCAGGCCGCCGTGTTCCATGAAAGAAATATAACGAGGCAGGACGGCCAGATTGTCCGAACTCAGCAAACGGGCCGTGAATTCCAGATCCCCGGCTATCCTGAAGGAAGGGTCGAAACGCCTGTCCCGGAATACATCGGCGCGGATGAAGGTCGCGGGGAAGGGTAGCCCGACGCCGCGCAGAAAGAGGCTGTATACGGCGGTCAGGCTGTTTTTTATCCTGGTTTTCGGCCGCCCGTTTCTGCCGAGCACAAGACCGCCGGCGGCAAAGGCGATTTCCGGCGGCAGGGCGGCAAGATCCCGCCCGCAACCTTCAAGGACGTCGTCGGACAGCAGAAAGTCGTCCGCGCCGAGGAACAGAATCCAGTCGCCGCCTATGCCGCCGTCCAGAGTCTGATTCCAGGCATCGTACAAGCCCCTGTCCGGCGCACTGCTCCAGGTGATGCGGCGACCGTATTTTTTCAGGATATCCACGGTTCCGTCCGTTGACGCCCCGTCTTTCACCACGATTTCGCAGCCGCAGCCTTTCTGGGCCAGAACGGAGTTCAGGGTCCGGGGCAGAAAACGCCCGGCGTTCAGGGTTGCCGTGATGATGCTGTAGTTCATCGCATTGTTTCAGGAGCACGGCCCCGTGTTTTTTGCCTGAAACGGCGTCCTAATCCGTCGAAAGCCAGATAAATGACCGGCGTCGTGAACAGGGTCAGTATCTGGCTGGCCAGCAGACCGCCGATCATGGTCACGCCCAGAGGTCTGCGCAGTTCCGAACCCATGCCGTCGCCGAGCAGCATGGGCAGGGCGCTGAACAGGGCGGCGAAGGTGGTCATGAGGATGGGCCGCAGACGCAGCAGACAGGCCTGATGGATGGCCTCGCGCGGGCTTTTGCCCTCGTTCCGTTCGGCATCAAGGGCGAAGTCGATCATCATGATGGCGTTTTTCTTGACGATGCCGATGAGCAGAATGATACCTATGATGCCCACGATGCCGAGGTCCATGTCGCAGAGCCGCAGGGCCAGCAAGGCGCCGACTCCGGCCGAGGGCAGGGTGGAGAGTATGGTCAGGGGGTGTATGTAGTGTTCGTAAAGTACGCCGAGCACAATGTACATGGTCAGCAGGGCGGCCAGGATCAGCCACAGGGTGCCGGACAGGGAAGAGCGGAAGGCTTCGGCCGCGCCCTCAAAGGTCAGGGGCAGGCTTGCCGGAAGCCCGATTTCCTTTGCCGTTTCTTCAATAGCGCCGACTGCGCCGCCCAGGCTGCTGCCGCGCCCCAAGTTGAAGGAAACCGTGGCCGAAGGAAACTGCCCCTGCCTGTTGATGACCAGAGGGGTGTCGCGTTCCTCCACAAAAGCCAGGGAAGTCAGGGGTACCATGCTCCCGTCCGCGCCCGCCGTATAAATATGTTGAAAACTTGAGGCGTCGCGGCGGAACTCCGGCTTGACCTCCAGAATGACCCGGTACTGGCTGCTCTGGGTGAAAATGGTGGATATTATGCGCTGCCCGAAGGCGTTGTACAGGGCGTTGTCTATGGCGGCTACGGAAACTCCCAGGGAACTTGCGCGGTCGCGGTCTATGATCAGGCAGGCCTCTTTGCCGCCGGCCTGGAGGTCCGAGGCGACATCGGCGAGTTCCCGGCGTCCGTTCAGGGCGGCGACCAGACGCGGCACCCACACCTTGAGATTTTCCATATTCAGGGATTCAAGGTTGAACTGGTACTGGGTGCGGGAAACCTTGTCTTCTATGGTGATGTCCTGGGCCGGCTGCATGTAGAGGGTGATGCCCGACAGGCTTGCCAGGCGCGCGTTCAGGCGCCGGATGATTTCCGGCGCGCGGCTCGTGCGTTTGTCGAGATCTTTCAGATTTATGGACATGCGCCCGCTGTTCAGGGAAGGGCTGTTCCCGTCCACGCCGATAAAAGAGGACAGCCCTTCCACATCCGGATCTTCCAGAACAAGGGCGGCAAGCTCGCGCTGCTTCCGGGCCATGGCTTTGAAGCCTATGTCCTGAGAGGCCTCGGTGATTCCGGAGATCAGCCCTGTATCCTGCACCGGGAAAAAGCCCTTGGGCACGGTTATGTACAGGACAACGGTCAGCGCCAGTGTCCCGGCGGCAACCGCGAGGGTCGCTCCACTGTGGTCCAGCACCTTCAGCAGCAAGCGGTCATACAGGTTCAGAACTTTTTGCCACAGCAGCCCGCGGCGCTCCTGCCGCACGGTCCGCGGAGGCAGCAGACGGGCGCACATCATGGGTGTGAGAGTCAGGGAAAGCACTGCGGAAAGCAGGATGGACACGGCCAGGGTCACGGCGAATTCCCGGAACAGGCGTCCCACGACATCGCCCATGAAAAGCAGGGGAATGAGCACCGCCACCAGGGATACGGTCAGGGAAATGATGGTGAATCCTATCTGCCGGGACCCGTTCAGGGCCGCCTGCATGGGGCTTTTGCCGGATTCTATGTGTCTGTTGATGTTTTCCGTCACAACTATGGCATCGTCCACCACAAAGCCGGTGGCTATGATCAGCGCCATCAGGGTCAGGTTGTTGATGGAAAAACCCAGGAAATACATCAGCCCGAAGCTGCCCACCAGGGAGAGCGGGGCCGCCGTGCCGGGGATGACGGTTGCCGGCAGGCTGCCCAGAAAGAAAAACATGATGACTATGACCATGACCACGGCCAGTATCAGTTCAAAGCGCACATCGGACACGGTGGCCCTGGTGGTGACGGTTCTGTCCGTGAGAATTTCGAGGTTCACGCCGCCGGGCAACGCAACGCGCAGAGCGGGCAGTATCCTTTTTATGTCGTCGGCGACCTTGATGATGTTCGCGCCCGGTTGTCTCCGGATGTTGATGATGACGGCCGGCGTCGTGTTGTGCCATGCGGCCAGGTATTCGTTTTCGGCCCCGTCCTCTATGTCGGCCACCGCGGACAGATACACGGGGGCATTGTTTCTGTAGCCGATGATCACTTTCCGGTATGCCTCGGCGCTGCGCAACTGGTCGTCGGCATCTATGGTCATGGAACGCTCCGGTCCGTCAAAGCTGCCTTTGGCCATGTTCACGTTGGCGCCGGCAACGGCGTTTCCGACATCGTCCATGGAAAAACCCAGGGAGGCCAGAAGCCGCGGGTCGACCCGAACGCGCACGGCCGGTTTTTGTCCGCCCGACAGGCTTACAAGGCCGACCCCGGATATCTGGGAGATTTTTTGCGCCAGCCGGGTGTCTATCATATCCTGAAGGGCGGGCAGGGTCATGCCTTCGGCGTCGGCCGCCAGGATCATCACCGGAGGGTCGGCCGGATTGACCTTATTGTAGACGGGAGGGTTGGGCAGATCGGAGGGCAGATAGCCGGCGGCGGCGTTGATCGCCGCCTGTACCTGCTGTTCGGCCACATCCAGGCTCATTTCCAGAATGAACTGGAGGGTGATGACCGAGGCTCCCGCGGAACTCTGCGAGGACATGCGGTTTAGTCCCGGCATCTGGCCGAACTGGTTTTCAAGGGGGGCGGTTATGCCCGAGGTCACCACTTCCGGGCCGGCGCCCGGGTACAGAGTTACTACCTGTATGGTCGGATAATCTATCTCCGGCAGTGCTGAAACGGGCAGGTTGCGCAGGGCCAGCAGGCCGGAAAGAAAAAGGGCGGCCGTAAGCAGGGAGGTTGCCACAGGGCGAGTGATAAAAAGGCGGGAAGGATTGAACATCTGCCGGACCGCCGCCCCGTCAGGGGCAGATTTTTTCCTTGCGGGCGGCTTCCAGAAAAGAACAGTCGCCGTATGTACAGCCGTCCCTGAAGTGCGCACACGCCGTTTCCCTGCCGCCCAGACTCAGGTTCAGGACTCCGAGGTAATTATGTGCCTTATCGGACGCCGCATCCAGTTTCAGGGCATAGTTCAGGTCGCGTTCCGCCGCTTTTTCCTGCCCCAGACGCATGGAAACGAGGGCGCGGAAGGCATAATGGACCGCCGTGGGTTCCAGGCGCACCGCGGCGGTCAGATCTTCAAAGCCCCTTTCCTTTTGTCCCGATTCGCTCTCGGCCAACCCTCTCAGGGCATAGGCCCGGGCGAATTCCGGCTCCAGCGCTATGGCCCTGTCCAGTTTTCGCACGGCCTCGGCCGGGTCCGAGCAGACTTCGAGCGCGCTTGCGGAAGCAACCGGGCGCCGCCAGAGCGTTGTGGCTTCGGCATAGTTTTTTTCCGCTTCGGGATTGAGCGTGCCGGAGAGACCGGGTGGTCCTGTTTTTTTCGCGGCCGTGTCAGGCGCTTTGGCGGAACAGGCGACGAGGAAACACAGGGTTGCCGCGATCAGCAGCGGGCGGGCATATGTCACGGCCGTCATCGCAACTCCTTAAGGCGATTTAATTCTGTTTGACTTCCTGCAAAGCCGGAAGTGCCTTATTGATTGTCGGATAAAAATTGCATCCTGATATTCCTTATTTGGAATGGGAATTACGGTCGGCGGCAAGTCCGGCGATGACGGCGGCGGCCTTGTTTTTGCCGATGCCGGGGACTTCGGCAAGGGCTTGTTCGCCCGCCTCCAACATGGCGGACAAGGAGCCGAAGCGCTTGTAAAGGACGCGGGTCAGGCGCGGCCCTATGCCGGGTATGCCGGACAGCCTGCCGGTGAGGGCCGCGTTTGTCCGTGCCCTGCGGTGTCGTTTTATGGTAAAGTCGTGCGCCGCATTGCGCACGCGCTGCAGATAAAGGAGTTCCTGTCCGCCGGGGAGAAAGTTGAGCGGGTTGCCGCGGCCCGGCACAAAGATGCTGTCCGCTGTGTTGCCCGCGCGCCGGTCGCTTCCGCCGTGTTCGTCCCTGGCCTTGGCTATGGAGGCCAGGATAAAGGCCGCGTCCGCTTCGGCGCCCGTCTTGATGCCTGCCTCGTTGAACACGCGATGCACGGCGGCAAGCTGTCCTTTGCCGCCGTCGACAAGAATCAGATCCGGAAAGGGTTGTTCCGGGGCATCCGTAATCCTGCGTGCGGCCCAGGCGGCAAGAGCGGCGTAATCGTCACCCGCCCGGGCCGGGGGCAGAACAACGTCCAGATTATAGGCCCGGAAGGCTCCGGGCACGGGTTTCCCGTCCTCGAAAACCGCCGTACCGGCGCGCGTGCCGGTGCCGGAGGTATGCGAAATGTCCACAGCCTCAATGCGGTGTACCGGCTTTGCGGAGCGGAAACGCTGCCGCAGAAGGTCGGCCGTCGGCGAGCGTGTTGCGGCTGCGGCCGTGCGGGCGTTGGATTCGGCCATCAGGGTCAGATTGTTTTCGTCCGGTCCGGCCGGCCGGGCAATGCGCACAGACACGCCGTGAATATCCGACAGGGCGCGTTCCAGGGCATGGAATGCGCCTTTGTCCGCCTCTGAAATGTGCGGCACGACGATGCGCGGGGGGATGCTTTCCCCGAAATCGCGGAGTTGCAGGTAATACTGGGTCAGGAAACCTTCCAGCAACTCGGGCGCGTCTTCCGGGGTGAGTCCCGGCCAGAAGAAGTTGCGTCCGTCCTGCAATACCCCCCCCCGCACAAAGAGCAGGCCCAGAGCCGGGCCCTCGGGCAACAGCGCCAGCCCGACAATATCCATATTCATGCTTGCCTTCAGTACAACGGACTGTCGCTCCAGGGTCTTTTCCAGAGAATTGATTTGATCGCGCAGTTCGGCCGCTTTTTCAAAATGCATATCCTGCGAAGCCAGATGCATTTCGCGTTTCATCCCGCGCACCAGTTCACGCGTCTTGCCGGAAAGCAGCAACAGGACCTTGTCCAGAATGCCGCGGTATTCCTCTTGCGAAACAGGCAACACGCAGGGCGCGAGGCACTGCCCCATATCGTGATACAGGCAGGGGCGGATACGGTTGGCAAAGACCGCATCGCGGCAGCGGCGCAAAGGAAAATTTTTATGTATGAGACGCAGCGTCGCGCGCGCCGCCTGTCCGGAAGAAAAGGGGCCGAAGTGTTTTGCCTTGTCGCTTTTGTTGCCGTGCTTGGGTCTGCGCACCATTTCCACCTTGGGATAGGGATGGTCGCCGCCTGCGCGGATGAGCATATATTCCTTGTCGTCTCTCAGGATGATATTGAAACGCGGGCGGTGTTTTTTGATTAGTCCTGCTTCCAGAAGCAGGGCTTCCTTTTCCGTGCCGGTACGCAGTATGTCGATGTGCCGCGCTTCCTCCAGCAAGGCGCGCGTTTTCCGGGGCAAGGAGCCGGAGGAATGAAAATAGGAGGCCAGGCGCTGCCGCAAATTGCCTGCCTTGCCCACATACAGGATATGCCCCGCATCGTCCTTGTACAGGTATACGCCCGGACCCGTCGGAAAATGGGAAAGTACCGGCTTTTGCATGGTTCAGTCCGCAACCGGCGCCGGCCGTCGATTGACTCCGTCCCGGCGGAAAAAAGCCGGCCGGATTGCCCATTCCCTGAAGGGAGAGGTTGCAAAGCGTGAAGGAAATGAGTTCAATGCCGCGCCTCACGGCGTTCGATGGAGAAAGTCACCGGGCAAAATGCGTTTTGGCCAGTTCCCTCATTTCGGTTTCCGGACGTTCTTTTTTGGATGCTATGGCCGTAATGGTGTAGGTGGGCGCATTCACCGCCGTCCAGATGGAGCCGAAACCGGCCTGGGCGAGGGTGCCCGTCAGCGCGCGGGCGGTAAAGCCGCATTTGTTGGCATGCCTGACGTACCCTGCCGCGAGAGCGGGGCGGAAGCCGTAAAGAATGTCTATGGGGGCCACTGGGCCGGCCGGAGAATCGTAGGCCGGCTCCAGCAGCTTGTCGTTGGCGATCAGGGCGCAGGCCGAGCGTAAATCCGCGCAGCTCACCACCAGATAGCCCTCGTTCTTGAGGACCCGGTGCAGGTTGCGCAGGGCGGGAAGCACATCGTGCGGGAACAGCCTTTCCAGACTGTAGGCCGTGTATACGGCGTCAAATGTGGCTTGTGTCACGGAATCCATATGCAGCATATCCGCTTGAATATCCGGATTTACTTCAGGGTTTTCGTCCATACGGATTTCTTCCCACGCGTCCGTTGCAAATTCTCGCGTGGTGCGGGATTTGTCGCTGCTGCCGCTTGCGGCGTGGAGGAACTTGACGGACATGCGTTTCCTTATAGCCCATGATGGCGGAAAATGTTCAATCCAGCTCTCCGCGTGTTTGTATCCTGCTTGTCCTGTTTGGGCAAGGGCGCGCCGCCGGAAAAAATTCGACCGGCGGATGTGCCTTGACGGCGATCCTGTTTTTTTGCACTGAATAACAAGGCAATTTGATTTTGAGACGCCTCCTCCGGCGTTTAACGGCAAAAGCAAGTTTCGCCTGCGCCTGCGGGGCGGGCGGCGGCGCTTCGCGCTTGCGCCCCCAGAGCTTTTTCAACTTCGAAATGCTCTGACAGTCTGACCGAAACAGATCAACTCTGAAAAAATGTATCCGCTCTGCAAGCGCCGTATCACGCGCCGACCGCACAAAAGAAGGGGCATGGACATGGGCGATGCTTCAGCCTGTTTCAAGGCATACGACATAAGGGGTCGGGTTCCCGGCGAACTGGACGCCGATCTCGCCCGGCGCATCGGCCTGGCCTGTGCCGCCGAATTCCGTCCCGAAACGGTCTGTGTGGGCCGCGATGTGCGGCTCTCCGGCCCGGCGCTGGCTTCGGCGCTTATGGACGGCCTTGAAGAAGGCGGGGCGGATGTCGTCGATATCGGGCTGTGCGGTTCGGAGGAGTTGTATCATGCCGTTTTCAGCGGGGGCTTTTCCGGAGGCGTGATGGTAACCGCCAGTCATAACCCGGCGGATTGGAACGGCATGAAAATCGTGCGCGCCGGCGCGGCACCGGTGAGCGGCGACAGCGGCCTTTTTGCCGTGCGCGACCGCGCCCTTGCCGGGGATTTGCCGCGTGCCCGGCGGCGCGGCCGGCGGCGTACGGCATCCTTTCGTTCCGAGTATGCCGCGTTGCTCCTTTCCCTGCTGGGTGAAGGCGGGAGCAACTCTTTGCGTCCCCTGCGCATTGTCGCCAACGCCGGCAACGGCTGCGCCTGGCCGGCCCTGTGCGCGCTTTTGCCTGCCCTGCCGGGAACGATCATCCCCCTGTTCGAACGACCGGACGGCGCCTTTCCCAACGGCGTGCCGAATCCGCTGCTCCCTGAAAACCGCGCGGCCACAAGTCGGGCCGTGCTTGAGCACAAAGCGAATCTGGGAGTTGCCTGGGACGGCGACTTTGACCGCTGTTTCTTTTTCGATGAAAAAGGCTGCTTTGTGGAAAGTTATTATCTGGTGGGGCTGCTGGCTGCGGACCTCCTGCGTTCCCACCCCGGAGCGCGCATACTGCATGACACGCGCCTGATATGGAATACCCGCGAAATGGCGGAAGAGGCCGGAGGCATACCCCTGGAAGGAAAAACCGGCCACGCTTTCATGAAAGAGCGCATGCGCCGCGATGATGTCCTCTACGGCGGTGAAATGAGCGCCCACCATTATTTTCGGGATTTTTCATGCTGCGACAGCGGGGTGCTGGCCTGGCTCCTGCTTTGGCGGATCATGAGCGCAAGCGGCAAATCCCTGAGCGCCCTGGTCGGAGAAAGGATACAACGCTATCCGGTCAGCGGCGAAATCAACCGGAGCGTTGCCGATGCGCGGGCTGTACGGGAGCGTGTGCAAAAACATTTTGAACATGACGCCCTTGCCGTAACGCATCTGGACGGATTGAGCATGGATATGGGTGCCTGGCGTTTCAATCTGCGTTCATCCAACACGGAGCCTCTTTTGCGGCTTAATGTCGAAAGCCGGGGAGACAGGGCATTGATGGAAAAAAAACGCGATGAACTGATGGAGCTTATGTGTTGAAAGCGCGGCAGGGAATGCGGGTCAGCTCAAAAAAGCGTCTATCCCGGTGAAGACGACCTGAGCGGCTATGGCCGCAAGGAGCAGCCCGGTCAGTTTGGACAGCACCGCCATACCTGTGTTTCCGAGCCTGCATTGCACTCTGTCCGCAAAGCGCAGGCACAGATAAATGCCCAAGGATGCGGCCAAAAGGGAAAGCGCGCCGACCACCCGCCCGGCTGTGTCCGCAGCCGAAGCGCCCATGATGATTACCGTGCCTATGGAGGCAGGCCCCATGCACAGAGGTATGGCAAGGGGCACAATGCTGATGTCTTCGCCCGGAGGTACAAAGGGCTTTTCCGGACTCTCGTTCATCATGGATACGGCCGACAGAAAGAGCAGGGCGCCTGCTCCGATGCGGAAGGCATTCAGGGTAAAACCGAAAAAGGCGAATACCTTTTCACCGCAGAAATACAGGGTAATGCCGAGTATGAATACGGCCGCGGCGCATTTGCGGGCAGTCGCAATTTTTTCGGCTTCGCTGTATTGTTTGGAAACACTCAAAAAGGCTGTGACCGCGACCGGAGGAGTCATCAGAGCAAAAAGCTTGAGCGTTTCACTGAAAAAAACCGCCGCGTGGGCATCCATATCTTTCATCCTCTTTGTGGGCGGTGTGCGCAAGATATATGTTTCAATTCACAACCGGCTCCATCCGCCGATTGACTCCATCCCGGCGGATGGGAACCGGCCGGCTTGCCCTCTCCTCCGACGGAAAAGGTTACCTGACATGTGCTCCCGGCCTTGCCGGGAGTCAAGTGGAAATCTCCCTGAGAGGGAGCGATTTCAAACCAGAAAGGAAATTTTGATCAAAAGGGCACGCCGGCGCATGGGTATGCCGGCGGAAAACGTTCCGCGCCTTCGGGGACTTTCTGCATCGGGAGCCAGTTATGAAAAACAACGCGTCTTGTCTTGAGCACGCCGTTCCGCGGAGCACCGGTTTTTTGTCCGGCTCTTGCTCAAAGCGCACAAAAAAGGCGCTCCGGCTGATCATATCGGCAGCGGCGATTTTTTGTCTTTTGTCGGCCTGTTCCGATCTTAACGGCGCCGGCGGGGGGCGGAACCTGAGTACATTTTTTGAGAAAGTCAAACAAAACGAGGCTATGCTGGTGGCTTTTTTGCATAAAATGCCCAAAGGCGCGGACCTGCACAGCCATCCGAGCGGGGCTGTGTATGGCGAAGACTTTGTGGACAGGGCCATAGAGCAGGGCCTGTATTTTGACCTGCAAACAGAGCGTTTTGTATCGAAACCGGCACTGTCGGACCCGGAGCGTTACTACAGTCCGGCCGATCTGCAGTTGGAGTTCTACAAATACGGAAAAGTGCTGGACATCATCAATATGCGCAACATGAACAAACAGCGCGAATCGGGACACGATCATTTTTTCATGACGTGGAAGCGCTACGGCAAGGTGGACTTCCCCGCTGCCGAGCAGGTGGTGAAGGTCGTGCACCGGGCGCGCATGCAAAAGATAGGCTACCTTGAACTGATGCTCGGGCCCGTTGTGAAAGACGGCAAAATAGATCAGGAAGGCTCCATAGCCCGCTTTGCCGAAATAAACGATGCCGTGCGGCAATATCTTGCAGCCGCGCAGGCGGAAGGAGATATCGGAGTGGGCTACATTGTGTCGCTGAGCAGAACCGCCGCCCCGCCCCTCACGCCGGACAGGAGGCTGGACGAGGCTGCCTATGAGGCCTATTTCCGCCCGCTGGTGCGCGGCACCCTGGAAATGGTCCGCGACAGCGCCGCTTCGGGCTTGCGCGGCATCACCATACTTGCGCCCGAAGATGCCTGGGTCGCCAGGACCATGTTCGATACGCAAATGAGGATTTTCAACGAAGAAGTGCAGCGCCTCGGCAGCAGTCCCGATTCCCGTCCGAAGCTTAACCTGCACGGCGGTGAGCTTACTCTGGAGTATTCCCCGTACGACCCCATGCTGACCCGCATAAGCGACACGGTGCGTCTGGGCCACGCTTCGCGCATCGGGCACGGGGTGAGTATAATGTGGGAAAATAACGTGTTCGGCCTGCTCAAAAGCATGAAAGAGCGGGGCATAGCCGTTGAAATCTGCCTGACCAGCAGCGCGGGTATCCTCAATGTCGCCGGCGGCGAGCGCCATCCCTTCCGCCTCTATTGGGAAGCCGGGGTGCCGGTGGTGCTCTGCTCGGACGATGAAGGCATATCGCGCGCCAACCTGACCATGGAATATGCCAAAGCTGCGCAATGGTTCAATTTAAGCTACGCCGACATGAAAAAACTGTCCTTCGACAGCCTTGAATATTCCTTTCTGCCCGGCGCAAGCCTGTTTACGGGAGGCGATTACACCCGCCCGCGCGCGCAAAACGATCCGTTGCCGGCAGGCTCGGCAAAGGCCGCTGCGCAGACCCGGCTTCTGCGTGAGTTTGAAGAGTTTGAGAACGCCATGCAACAGACCGTGAAACTGTTCGGCACGCTGTAACGGCAGCCTGGGAAACACTGATCCAGAGTATTGCAAAGTTGAAAATGCTCAGACGGCGTGAACGCAAAGCCGCAGCTACCGGCCGGTCTTTCCGGCTTACGGATGTGGACAGCGTCGCCGCCGGCCCCGCAGGCGCAGGCGAAACCGCGTTTCGCCGTTAGAGCATTTCAAAG
This sequence comes from Desulfovibrio sp., assembly GCA_031273845.1. GTDB lineage: Bacteria > Desulfobacterota > Desulfovibrionia > Desulfovibrionales > Desulfovibrionaceae > Frigididesulfovibrio. Next base: position 169 of record JAISRC010000114.1, on the reverse strand, counting down.
TTGAAAATGCTCTATGGCCGTGCAGGAGCAGAAAAACGCGGGGAAAATTTTGAAGGCAAAAGGCATGGATTCCCACGGGCCGCAAGCGACCCTCGGAATGACAGAAATTTGTCATGAATGCCGATGAGTTGCCATTGCACAGAGGGTTGTCATTGCGAGCGGCGAAGCC
>JAISRC010000112.1 GCA_031273845.1 Desulfovibrio sp. | reverse complement strand
GTATTTTCTGTAACATACTGATATTTTTATATATAGCAAATCCGATCAATGAAAGCCGTATATAATAATTTCAGTATGTTATAAATATTTTAAGGCAAAGTCCGACAGGCTCCTAGATGCTGCGCCCCGGATGCCGCATCGCATGATTGCCTGCGAAAAATAATAATGCTATGGTTTAAACGGGATGCTTGATCGACTTTGACTCCCGGCAGGGAGAGGAACTTTATGTCTCAGACTCATATACTGCTTGACGCCGGCACCAACGAACTGGAAATTGTTGAATTTTACCTGGATGAGGAAGGCTACCGCGGACACTACGGCGTCAATGTTGCCAAGGTTCTGGAAATCATCCGGATGCAACCCGTGACCTCCATGCCGCAGATGCGGCACGCGGCCGTCCTCGGGGCATTCCCCCACCGCGACGGCCGGGTGGTCCCTATGGTCGATCTGGCCTGCTACCTAGGCAAAAACAGCGTGGAAAACCAGGAACCCAAGGTCATCGTCACCGAATTCAACAACGTGATCACCGGATTCCGCGTATCCGGCGTCAACCGCATCCATCGCCTGAGTTGGCAGGCCGTGGAAGCCCCCGGCGAATTTCTGCAGCGCACCAGCCGTAACGCCGTGACCGGCGTGGTGCGCCTTGAAGGGCGCGTGCTCTTCATCTTGGACATGGAAGCCATCATCGGGGAGTTGGATCCCGCCCTGTCTATCCGCCTCAATCATATGCCGGGATCGGAAAGCGACGACGGGACCGTGTATACCGTGCTGCACGCCGACGATTCGGGCAATGTGCGCAATCTGGTCAAACGGCTCCTTGAGCAGAGCGGACGCTTCAGGGTCATCTCCGTGTCCAACGGCGGGGAAGCGTGGGATCTGCTTTCCGGACTGCGCGCCAAGGCGACGACGGAAAAGCCGGTGACGGCCTATGTGAACGCCGTGATCTCGGATATCGAAATGCCCCGGTTGGACGGGCTTACCCTATGCCGGCAGATCAAGGAGGACCCGTTGCTCAAAATGCTGCCCGTTGCCCTGTTCTCCTCCCTGGTCACGGACAGACTGGAACACAAGGGCGAATCCGTGGGCGTGGACGCGCAGTTCGCCAAACCCGATCTGCAGGTGCTGAGTGAAAAGGTCATGGAACTGATTACCCAGAGCAGGCAAGCCAAATACCGTCCGAAAATCCCGACCCACCTGTCGGAACGCTCGGAACGCAAGGATGCCTAAGGCAATTTGATTTTGAGATGCCTTCTCCGGCGCGTAACGGCAAAACACGGTTTCATCTACGCCTGCGGGGCGGGCGGCGGATACCCGCCGCCGGAGCATTATGCCATAATCCGCCACGTTTCTTGTCTTGTCATTCTGAGCGTAGCGAAGAATCTATCTTCGAGGTTTGTTTTTTCAAGGCATTCGGATGGATTCTTCGCCTTCGGCTCAGAATGACAGGGCGCTGTGCGGCAATGCTTACAGGCCCTTCGACTGCACCTCGGAACGGCAGGGCCTGACGAATTATGGTATGCAATTTCATTTGCAACATGCTCTAATCCGCCGTATGTGGGGATAAAATTTCAGCGAAAGCAGCGAAGCGGACGGTGATTGATCATGACGGCCGGCGGCAGTGCACGACGCTTCATACTTTACGGAACCTGCGCGCTGCTCGCGGCCGCGCTCGCAAGCCGGCGCTGGTTCCTGCAGTGGCCTGACGTCCCGGTCTACATACACGATTTTCTGGATATGCTCTTTCCTTGGAAACACTTGGGAGCGGGCCTCCTGTTCAACGAGGAAGCGTTCAGGAGCTTTATCCCCGCCCGTTTCGCCGGCACGGGCGATTACCTGAACCTGCGCTTGGGCGGCTTTTTTTTTACGCTTTTTCCCCCCGTCCACGCCCTGCTGATACACAAGCTCTCATGCCACATGATCGGCTTCGGCGGTATGTACCTTTTCCTGCGGCGCGTCCTGCCGGATATGCCGCGCGTTTCCCTGTACTGCGCCTTTTTTGCCCTGCAGTTCGCCTTGCTGCCCCTGTTTTATGACCAGATTACCTTCACGGGCACGGCCTTCACCCCACTCCTGGCCTGGGCGCTGCTGTCCATAGCCCTTGACGGCTGGACCGTCAGGCGCGCCCTTGCGCTTTTCCTGTGCCCCTTCTTCAGTTTCCTGCTTCACGCGCCGCTTTTCCTGCTCTTTTTTTACGCGCTTTTTCTGCTCCACAGAAAGCGTTGCGGGCACAGCGCCGCACACGGCGCGCAGGCACTGTGCGCCTGCCTGCTTTTATATCCGGCCACGCACTACGACTATGTGCTCATGGCGCTCGGCTACGACGGTTTCGAGATGAACAGGGCGGACTACCTGCGCGCCGCGCTGAACAGCCCGGAAGACTACACAGCGGAGGTGGCGGCGGGCAAGGCGCTGAAAATGTTCGTTGAGGGCCAGTACCATGTGAACACCTTCCAGAAAGAGCTGATGCTGCCCTTCTGTCTTGCCGTTTTTCTCCTGAACTGCATTCTTCGAGTCCGGGGAGGGACCGACGGGCGCACCAATGACCTGATGACGGCACAGGCGGCCTTTTTTCTGATAGTGCTCTTCAGCGCCTTTACCCACGGTCTGTTTTCCTGGCTGCCGGTCGTGCGCCTTAAGGAAAGTCTGCCCGTCGTCGCCGTGATCAAGATGCGCTTCTGGTACACCAACCAGCTTTTCTGGTACGCCTGTTTCGCCGTTTCCTGCGTACAGATGTTCCTGTTGAGCGAAAGCCTGCGCCCTGTTCCGCGCAGGGCGGCCTGCGCCTTTCTTGTCTTGGGGGCTTGCATGCAGTTCGCCGTCATTGAGATGCATTCGCGCCTTTCCATGCCTTTGCCGGAGTCGTCCTTCCGGCAGTTTTTCGCTCCGGCGCAGTTCGCACGAGTCGCGGCCTCCATTCCCGAAGACAGGAAAAATTATCGAATCATCACCTTCGGCATGTCCCCGACCGTGACTTCTTTCAACGGTTTCAGGGGAGCGGGCCTCTATGAGCCGGTTTTTTCCATGCAATACAAGCGCGAATTCAGAAAGATAATAGCCGCGGAACTGGCGAAAGACGCCGAGATCAGAGAATATTTCGATGACTGGGGGGCGCGTTGCTACCTGTTCCAAGCCGAAGCTCTGGACTGGATGCGCAACGAGAGTTCACCCCAGCGCGTGGACATCAATTATGACCAACTGCGGCGCATGCAGATTTCCTATATCGTTTCCTCCGTCGCCCTGGATACCACGCAGGCGGAAGACATCATTCCTGTCTCTGAAACGGCACGCCTTGCACAGGATGAAAGTTACTGGCATACCGTCTATGTCTACAGGGTACGCGAAAAATAGAGCATTTTTAAAAATGAAAATGCTCAGGCGGCGTATGCGCGAAGCGCCGCCGCCCGCCCCGCAGGCGTGGGCGAAACCACGTTTCGCCGTTAAGCACCGAAGGGAGCGTTTCAAAATCAAATTGCCTTAGGAGCGCTGAACATACCATGCCTGCGATTTATATCATGCGCCACGGCAAAACGCAGTGGAACGCCGAACGGAGGGTACAGGGGCACAAAAACAGCCCCCTGCTGGAGGAAGGCAGGGTCATGGCCGGGCGCATGGCCGAATTTTTCCGCGACAAGGGCATCCGGACCGTGTATGTCAGCCCCCTGCCGCGTTGCGTGGAAACCGCAGATATTGTATGCGGCGCTCTGGGTCTTGTCTACAGGACGGACGAACGGCTTGTGGAATGCAGCCACGGGACTTGCGAGGGCATGGCCATTGTCGATGCTCTGGAGTTTTTCGCAGCCCATGTTGCGGCGCGCGGAGGCGATATCTGGACCGTACCCTGGCCGGGCGGGGAATCCTACAGCGCTGTATTCGCTCGAGCTGAATCCTTTGCCGCCGATCTCGACCCGCCGCCCTGCCTGATCATCGCCCACGCCAGACTGAACGCCTGCCTTGCGGGCGCGCTCCTGGGCATGACGCCGGAGGAACTGCTGAAGCTGAGGCAGAACAACGGAACGCTTTTCATCATCGAAGAAGGCGGTCTGCGCCTGATGCACCTTGATGCCGATTCCGCATAAACAATGAGCTGAGATAATGGCCCTCTTGCAGTTTTTGGATCAGATTCGGGGTAGGCTGGTTGACGACTTCATGCGCGTTTACCGGGTATTACCCCCGGTGTTGCGGCGTCACACCCTGCGCGTGTTTTTTTACATTGTGATCCTGGCTTGCCTGGAAGTGTTGAGCATTCTGTCCATTTCCTTTCTGGCGCTGAGCATCGCCTCTCCCGAGAAACTGCTTGAGTTCAGCTTCATTCCGAAAATGTTCGCTTTTTTCCCCACCCTTGCCGCCCTGTGCGGCGACCCCCGCTTTTTTGCTCTGGTCGCCTCGTCTTCGGTCGTTTTGCTGGCCCTTGCCAAAAACGCCATGTCGGCCTTTACCGGCCTGGCCACCTCCCGTCTGGGTGAGGAAATTTCCCTGTTCGCCGGGGAAACGGTCTTCAAGCATTACCTGTACAGCCCGTATATCCGGCATATTTCCGGCGACAGCGGCGCGGTGTATCAGGCGCTGGCGTGGCGCGGCCAGCTCGGCGGGCTGGTCATAAACATAATGATGGTCTATACATACGCGGTCATATCCCTCGGTCTTTTCCTGGTCATGATCTCGGCTACGCCCGAAGTGCTGCTTTTTACCATAGTCTGCACAGCCTTCATTGCGGCCTCCATTTACAAAAGCATCAAGAAGGCCATAGACGAGGCGGGCATGGAGTCCGCCGAGTTCAGCCGCAGGGAAACGTCGGCGACCATGAACGCCATGCAGGGGATACGGGAGGTGCTGATCTACAGGCAGCAGCCGGTCTTTTACGAGAAATTCAAGGAAGCCTGCCTGGGAGGAGTGCCCGGCCGCGCCTTTTTGTCCGTGGCTTCGCCCATCCCGTCCTGGATTCTGGAAGTTGTGGGCTTTATGGTCATTCCTGTCACGCTGTACATGATGCTGCATTTCTACGATGCGTCCATGGCGCGCATCACGGGCGTTCTGACCATGATCATGCTGGCCTCCTGGCGCATTCTGCCCATTCTGAACCGTTCCCTGTCCTGTCTGGTTGCCGTGCGCGGCGTCCGCCACTCGGCCATGGAGTGTCTTTCCAGGGTGGAGTATGTGAAGGCCAATCCGGTCGAGGCGTCCGTGGAGCCGGACCCGAATTTCGTTCTGAGCGGGGATATTGTTTTTCAGGATGTGTGTTTCCGCTATCCGGGAGCGGCCGGGGATTGTCTGCATGACCTGAACTTTGCTGTAGAATGCGGGAAATGCACGGGCATAGTCGGGGTATCCGGAGCGGGCAAGAGCACCATAGTGAGCATACTCAGCGGCCTTCTGCAGCCGTCGTCCGGCGCGATGCCCGTCGGCGGCAGGGAATTGTCCCCCGCCGCCCTGGTCGCCTATTCTCTGCAGGTCGGCTATGTGCCGCAGTCCCCGTACATCATGCCCGGCACCCTGGCCGACAATGTCGCCTTCAGCAGTTGGGGCAGGGCGTACGACCCGGAGCGCGTCCTGCATGTCTGCCGTCTTGCGGCTCTGGACGTGGTCGAGAGCCATCCGCAGGGCATCCGTCTACCCATAGGCGACAAGGGCGCGGGGCTGTCCGGCGGGCAGGCGCAACGCCTGTCCATTGCCAGAGCCTTGTATGCGAATCCTGCCCTGCTGATTCTGGATGAGGCGACCAGCGCGCTGGATACCGCCACGGAAACCGCGATCATGGACACCATTTACGCGTTGCCGAAATCCATCACCACCGTGGTGATCGCGCATCGTCTGAGCTCCGTGCGTCGTTGCGACACGCTGCTCTGGATAGACGGGGGCAGGCTTGTGGAGAGCGGGTCCGCGGATATCGTGCTGGAGCATTACGGCGCTTTTCTGGAAAAGCGGACGAAAGAAAAAGCGGGCTGTAATCGCTCAGAGGGTATCAGGAATGAATAAAGGTGGTATCGGAGCGTTGCTTGTCAATTGGCATGGAAATTTGACCCGCCATGTGCATGCAAAAGTGGCCCACCTTACAGAACACGCCCCCTTGACGCCGGGGCGGGAATGGTGGAGATTCAACGCCCATGGAGCCGCGTTTACCGATAGACGACACGTCCGGTATATTGCGTGTCAGGGGGCCCACGCCCCCTTGCGGAGTGCGGGGCGGAGCCCCGCATAAAAAAAGGATTCCCATTATGTCTTTTCTCAAAAACAGCATCGGCTTTACCCGCTTCCGCATCAGCGATCCTGTGCCGCCCTCTCTTTGGCCGGAGATAACAGATCTGCTGCGCCGCAATAGTTTCACCGATATAGACGAATTGCCCGAAGAACGCTCGGCAGGCTGGACGGCCTACGGCGACCTCCTGGACTCGGAGTTTACCTCCGCCCCGGTGGAAAAAGGTCCCTACATCACCTTTGCCCTGCGCCTGGACACAAGAAGGGTGCCGCCGGGAGTTATTAAAAAGCATCTGGCTTTGGCTATAAAAAAAGAAGAAGGCCAAAACAGGGAAACAGGCCGCAAGTTCATTGCGCGCGAACGCCGAAAAGAACTCAAGGAACAGGTGTTGCACAAGTTGCGCATGCGTTTTCTGCCCACACCGGCGGAATTCGAAGTGGTGTGGAACACGGCGGACTCCGTAATTTTCTTTGCGTCCACCAGAGCGCAGATGCTGGACCTTTTTGAGGAACTGTTCGTGCGCACTTTCAATCTGCACCTGACTCCCCTGACCCCCTTCGAACTGGCGGCCTCGCTGTCCGGGGATTCGACGCTTCTGGAAGGTCTTGAAGCCACGGAATTCAACCGCACGGGGAAACATGCATGAACGAAACCCCCTATCTCGGCCAGACGGCGGACCTGATGCTCGGGCAGGAATTTCTGACCTGGCTCTGGTTCCGCAGCGCCACGGGAAAAATCTTCAATGACAAGACCGGCCGGCCGTTTACGCTGACTGTGGAACAACGTGTCGTCGTGCAGGGCGGGGACGGCGATCATCTGGAAACGGCCAGCGTATCCGGCGTGGAATCCGAACTGCGCGAAGCGCGCCTGGGTCTGGTCACGGGCAAAAAGGTAAGCCGCGCCCTTTTGCATCTGGAGCGGGGCAGTGACGAATGGCGCTTGACGCTCAAGGCCGCCGATTTTTCCCTGTCCGGGCTGAAGACGCCGAAGATGGAAAATTCCGGGCGCGAGGGAGCGGACCCGGACGCCCTGTTCCTGGAAAAAATATACCTGATAGAAAGCTGCCTGGAACTCCTGGACGCGGCGTACGCCGAATTTTTGCGTGCGCGGTTGGACGCCGCCGCCTGGGCGGGAGAGACGGAACTTCTTTCCCGATGGATGCGCGCATGAGGCACGAATGTTTTTCCGGCTCGGTCTTGCCGCTCTTCTGATCCTTGTCTGCGCGGGTCTTTACCTGTTGTTGCCGCCCGAACGCAGGCCGGGGGGCGCGGCTTTGGCCGGGAGGGTGCTGCGCAAATCGGCGTGGGTCTTTGCCGTGTTCATGGGCATAACCTTGGTCTGTTTCCTGGTCATTCATCTTGCGCCGGGGTCTCCGACGGACATGCAGACCACCCTGAACCCGCTGGCCGATGCCGATGCGCAACAGCGTCTGGCCGAGCTTTACGGTCTGGACAAACCTCTGTACGAACAGTATTTTCTCTGGCTCAAACGTCTGGCCCATCTCGACTTCGGCGTTTCCATGAGCAGCGATTCCCGCCCGGTCATGGACAAGATACTGGAACGCCTGCCCCTGACCCTTTGCCTGAATGTAGCGACCCTGACGCTGACCCTGTTCTTGTCGGTGCCCATAGGGGTCATTGCCGCCCAGAAGCGGGGGGGGGTGTTCGACAAGGCCACCACGCTGTTCGTGTTCCTGGGCTTCGCCATGCCGGGCTTCTGGCTGTCTTTGCTGCTCATGGTGCAGTTTTCCATAGAACTGCGCTGGCTGCCCCTGTCCGGCCTGACTTCCGTGGATTACGCCTCGTTTTCGCCGCCGGGCAAGCTGCTGGACATCATCAGCCATCTGGCTCTGCCGCTTTTTGTTTCCACTTTCGGCAGTCTTGCGGGCATGTCGCGTTTCATGCGCGCATCCATGCTTGACGTCCTGCAGCGGGACTTCATCCTGACGGCGAGGGCCAAGGGGTTGCCGGAGCGCCGGGTACTTTTCCGCCATGCCCTGTCCAACGCGCTGTTGCCGGTGATCACCATCCTGGGCTTGTCCGTTCCCGGCCTTATAGGGGGGAGCGTGATTCTGGAGTATCTTTTTGCCCTGCCCGGCATGGGACAGCTTTTTTACAACGCGGTCATGGCCAGGGATTATCCTCTGATCATGGGCAATCTGGTGCTGGGGGCGGTTCTGACCCTGGCCGGCAACCTTCTGGCCGACTTTGCCTATGGACTGGCCGACCCGCGCATCCGCGCCGGCCTGAGGACGGGAGGAACGGTGACGGACGAAACCGGGGCGGAGCGATGACGGGCGAACTGCTCTATTTCCTGAAGAGCCGCATGCTGCTCGTTCTGGGTATTGTTCCGGTGACGGTCGTGGCTCTGGCAGCGATTTTCGCCCCGTGGCTGGCGCACTTTGATCCTCTGGCTATTGACCCGTCTTCCGTCCTGCTGGAGCCTTCGGCGCTTCATCCTTTCGGCACGGACTCTTTGGGGCGCGATGTTTACGCGCGCATGCTATACGGCGCCAGGGTATCTTTGTGGGTAGGGATTATTTCCGTCGGTATTTCGGTGAGCATAGGCGCGACGCTGGGGTTGATTGCGGGCTGGTTTCGCGGTCTTGTGGACGAATGCCTGATGCGTTTTGTGGACGTGATGCTCTGTTTCCCGACTTTTTTTCTGATTCTGGCCGTCATCGCCTTTCTGGAGCCAAGTCTGACCAACATCATGGTCGTCATCGGGCTGACTTCGTGGATGGGGGCGGCCAGACTGGTCAGGGCCGAGACACTGTCCTTGCGCGAACGCGACTTTGTGCAGGCCGCGAGGCTTTCCGGGGCAGGGACGGCGCGTATACTGCTCCGGCATATTCTGCCGAACGCAACGGCTCCCTTGCTCGTTTCCGCCACTCTGGGCGTGGCCGGGGCTATTCTCACCGAGTCCGGCCTATCTTTTCTGGGCATAGGCGTGCAGTATCCGTTGCCGAGTTGGGGCAACATTCTGATTGAGGGCAAAGAGACGCTGGGCGTGGCCTGGTGGCTGTCTCTTTTCCCCGGTCTGGCGGTATTGCTGACGGTTCTGGGCTACAATCTTCTGGGCGAAGGGCTGCGCGACCTGCTCGACCGGCGTTCAAGCCGCTGAGAATGCCGGCTTCTGAGGCAATCTGATTTTGAAATACTCCCTTCGGCGTTTACTGATAAACAGCCCCCTGCGCATGAGCGGGTGGCCGGTGCCGATTTTTTTTTTGAAATTGCCTAACCCGAGTTTAACAAAAACCGGCAAAAAAGCTGTTTTTGAGCCTTTTTTTGCCGGTTTTTGTTAAACTCGGGTTAGCTCTGTGCGCTCATATACGCCGTTCAGGAATTTAGTGTACATATTTTGCTCGCCATGCACAAGAGTTGTCGTTTTTCGAATAATAATCAATATAGATAGATATTTTTCAACGTACTAATAATGCATTATATATCGCTACTTTTCACAAATTTAGGCTTAATTCGTTATATCTATTCTTGAAACGTGTGGATATTCACATTTATCTTGAATATATTTTAATAATATCTCTTTGTACTCAACGAGCCATGCAGGATCATTTCCGGGATAAAGTACAGAGAGTGTTGACTAATATATAGATTGTGATATTATATTCCATCAGACAGATGAAAAGGAGATGGGATTATGCCAGTATGTAAGAAATGCGGTTCGGAACAGGCGATCAAAAATGGTGTG
>JAISRC010000175.1 GCA_031273845.1 Desulfovibrio sp. | reverse complement strand
TTTCTGTAACATACTGATATTTTTATATATAGCAAATCCGATCAATGAAAGCCGTATATAATAATTTCAGTATGTTATAAATATTTTAAGGCAAAGTCCGACAGGCTCCTAGAGCAGATATACATTTTCAATGTCAATCTGCTCTAACCTTGCCGGTGGCCGCATCAATTTTTGGTCTTTCCGCCTCAATTCCCTTGATAATCAAGGACATTTTATCAACCTCCCGTCTAATGAGTAACTTTTTTCGCTGAACTCAGTTACAGCACTATACCCATAAAGTTACCCAGACAAGAGGCGGTTTTTCCTGTTTTTTATACATCCGTACCGGACAAACGAAAGACCGGAAATCCTTTCCGCTCAAGGATTTCCGGTCTTTCTTGAATGAATTGAAACTAAATTCTGGCGGAGAGGGAGAGATTCGAACTCTCGAAGCAGGTTATCCCCGCTTACTCGCTTAGCAGGCGAGCTCCTTCGGCCGACTCGGACACCTCTCCGACCGTCTGCCTCATGCCGGCAAACCGTTCCGCCCGACTATCCCATGTCCGCGCTCCTTGTCAAGCGCATCTTGCCTTTATCTCCGTTTTGCGGCAAAGGTGTCGGATGCCGAAATTGCGCATCATCGAAGTGGTCAACGTACGCTGGTTCAACGCCACAGCCTGGTACGGCCTCAACCTGTCACGCCTGCTCCGCAAAGCCGGGCACGAAGTGCTGGTCATCAGCCCGCCCGGCGCCGATTCCCTCGCCGCCGCCCGCGACATGAACCTCGACCCCCTCCCCCTGGACCTGACCAGCCTGAACCCCGCCGCGCTGACCCATGCAACCCGCCGCATCACCGCCCTGCTGCGCGACTTCACCCCGCATATCGTCAACTGCCACCGCGGCGAAAGTCTCATCCTCTGGGGGCTGCTCAAAAAAAACGCCCCCTGCGCCCTGATCCGCACTAGAGGCGACCAACGCCCGCCCAGGGGCGGCCTTCCCAACCGCCTGCTGCACACCCGTCTGACGGATGCCGTGATCGCCGCCAATTCTCGCAGCTCCGCACAATGCCGCGATATCCTCGGCGTTCCCGCCGACCGCCTGTACACCATACCCGGAGGTGTGGACAGCGCCCGCTTCGCCTTCGATCCCGCCGGACGCGACCGCCTGCGCCGCGCTTTCGGCTTCACCCCGGATGACCTTGTGGTCGGGCTGCTCGGACGCTTCGATAAGGTCAAAGGCCACGCGGAGCTCCTGGAAGCCGCGCAACGCATCATACAGGCGCGGGCGGATGCCGCGGACGCCCGGCAAACGCGCCTGCGCCTCCTGTTCATCGGCTTTCCCGCCGGATTGTCGGAGCAGGACATGAAACAGGCCGCCCGCGACAGAGGACTGGAAAAGATTACCCGCATCACCGGCAAAGTTCAGGATGTGCCCGCCCACATCAGCGCCCTTGACCTCGGCATCATACCTTCCCAAGGCTCCGAGGCCATAGCTCGGGCCGCTCTGGAAATCATGGCCTGCGGCGTGCCCCTGATCGGCACGGACGCGGGCGTGATGCCGGACTTGCTCAGTCCGGACGCCACAGCGCCTGTCGGCGACCTCGCCGCCCTGACCGCCCTCCTGGATAAGGCCCTGTTCCGGGCGGACCTCAGGCAAACGCTCAGGACGCAACAAAAAAAACGCATGGAAAACCTGACGGATGAGGCCTTCGTACACCACACTCTGGAAGTCTACCGCACAGCCCTGATTACCCGCGTCCCCCGCGGAACAGTGTCCTGAGCCCGGAGCGGACGAGCGGCACCAGCACAGACCTGAGCAGCCCTCCCCAGAAACGCTGTTGCCGCTGCACCGCCTGCTTTTCCTCTTTTTCCCGCGCCGTGCGGAGCCTGTCATCTTCCCTTGCGGCCCTGGCCTCGGCTTTTTCCCGCAAGACGCGCGCCTTATCCGTTTCGGCCCCCTGCAATCTTTCAAAGGCCGTCACGCGCTCCTGCCTTTGCCCATAGACCCGATAGAGCAGGGAAGCCTTGAACGCGGCCTCGCGTTTCGCGGGATCGATAGGCCCGATTTTTCCCTGCGGGGGCAGGATCAGAGCACGCTCCACAGGCCGGGGCATGCCCTTTTCATCCAGCAGGGAAACCAGGGCCTCGCCCGTGCCCATTTCCGTCACCGCCTGTTCCACGGAAAAAGCCGAGTTGGCGCGGAAGGTCGCGGCAGCCGCCCGCACGGCCTTCTGATCCTTGGGAGTGAAGGCGCGCAGGGCGTGCTGCACCCGGTTGCCGAGCTGGCCCAACACAGAATCCGGCAAATCGGAAGGCGACTGGGATACGAAATACACGCCCACGCCCTTGGAGCGGATCAACCGCACCATCTGTTCGACTTTTTCAAGCAGGGCCTGCGGGGCATCGTTGAAAAGCAGATGCGCCTCGTCGAAGAAAAAAACCAGTACGGGCTTTTCCGGATCTCCGACTTCGGGCAGAACGTCGAACAGCCGGCTCAGCAGCCAGACCAGAAAGACGGCATAGAGCTTGGGAGATTTGACCAGTCGGTCGGCAATCAGCAGATTGATCACACCCCTGCCGTCCTCGTTTTGGATGAAGTCCTCCACCTTCAGGGCTGGTTCCCCGAAAAAGGCTTCGGCTCCCTGAGAGGCGAGGAGCGTCAGGCCGCGCTGCACCGCGCCCGCGCTGGCCGCTGAAATGTTGCCGTAGGCGGCGATGTAGCGCGGAGCATTGCCGCTCACATATTCCAGCGCCCTGCGTAAATCCTTGAGGTCCTCAAGCTCCAGCCCTTCGTCCCGTGCAACGGCAAAGACCATGTGCAGCACGGCCGTCTGGGTTTCATTGAGGTCAAGGAGCCGCCCCAGAAGCAGCGGCCCCATGTCGGAAACGGCGGCCCGCACCGGCACTCCGGAAATCCCGAACACATCCCAGAACCGCACAGGATAGGAGCGGAAGGCAAAACCCCGGACGGCAAGCTCCAGCTCGCTCACCCGCTCCTTGACGCTCTCAAGTTTGCCGCCCGGTTCGGCGGGACCGGAAAGGTCCCCCTTCACATCGGCCGCGAACACGGGAACGCCCATATCGCTGAAGATTTCCGCCATAACCTGCAAGGTCACGGTTTTACCCGTGCCCGTGGCCCCGGCGATCAGCCCGTGCCGGTTGGCCATCTTCGGCACAAGATACAGGGCCTCTTTGCCCGCAAGCGCCAACAACGGACGCTTTTCCATGTCGATCATTCCGCCTCGCCTTTTTGCCGTGTTGCGCATACCGCCTGCGGGCCCTTTGTCCAGGGCAATCGAATGAAAAACGATAATGTACTGAAATAACAAGAATTTTTAGGTCAGCGCCTCAAAAATTTATCTTGATATTTCAATATGTTATCATCTTCGCTCAATTGCCCTGGCCCTTTGTCCACCGCGGATTGACGTGTGCTGAGTATGGTCGTATGCTATCAGAAATTTTCGGAAAAACAAATTGCTTTGGAGATCCCCGATCCGTCGCGTTTTGTCATTCCGAGGCGCGACAGGACGTTGCGCCGAAATGTGAAGCATTTCGAGAGGCAAGGCGGGAACGCGTTCCCGCCGTAGCCGGCAGATAAAAATTGCAGGACGCGATTTTTATCCGGAAATCGAATTATAGGAGTGAATATGCGGATCATACGCTTTCTGCTCCCCGCTTCCCAGGCGGTCCTGCTGTTTTCTGCACTGTGCACCCTGGCCGCCGCGCTTTACGGACAGTATGCCGCCGGTTTTGCCAGCCTGACCCTGGTTGCCGCCCTTGCCTGCCTTGCCGCCTGCACGGAGCATTCCCGCTCGGCCCGTTTCCTGCTCGCCGAGCTCGGCGGCTACGGCCGGGCTCTGCTCTCCGACCCGAAAATCACCCCCCCGCCCATGCCTGCCGATGCCGCGCCTCTCATCCTCGTCCTGAGTACTCTGGGCGCCCGGCTGGATGAAGAACGGCAGCATCTGCGTGCGGCGCAAGAGCGCGCCGCGGAGCTTGCGAGGGAAGCAGAAACCTGCTCCGCAGTCGTGCAGCCGCGCCTTGAACGCTTGGACGCCATTGAGAGATACCTTGCGGGCATTGCCGGGCAGGCCGCCGACGTAAGCGGGACGCTGTCCGGCGATATGCGCACCTTGTCCAGCCTTGTGGCGGATGTCGGGGACGGCGCGGAGATCCAACGTTTTCGCCTCAGCGACATTTCCGGGGAAATGGTGCGTATCGCGGGCAATGCCGAGAACGCTGCCCGCGCCGTACACATCGCCTCCGAGCAGGCGGAAGCCTCGCGCGGCAAAGCCCGCGACTGCGCCCGCGACCTGCGCGGCGCGGTGGACGATATCGAACATGTCAAAAGCGTCACCTTAGCCCTGCGCGAAGCCATGGGCCGGATGGAGGCACAAACCCGCGACATCTCCTCGGTCATGGGTGTGATCAGCGAAGTGGCCGACCAGACGAACCTGCTGGCCTTGAACGCCGCCATTGAAGCGGCCCGGGCCGGGGAAGCCGGGCGCGGTTTCGCCGTCGTTGCCGACGAAGTGCGCAAACTGGCGGAAAAAACCATGGGCGCCACCACCGAGGTGGATAAAACCCTGGGCGGCATCCGGGACAGCGCCGCCGGCAACATGCGGGCGGTCACGGACGTTGCTGAACTGATCGTGAGCAGCGCCGTGCGCGCCTCGGCGGCGGGCGGCACCATGGACGCCATTGTCGTGGATATGGAAGAAGCCGCCGTGCAACTCGACACCATCGTCAGGGCGATGAAGGACGCAACGGAAGGCAGCACCCGAACCAACGAAGTCCTCGAAGACGTTTCCGGTGTCGCCGCGGACGCCGCCGACAGGGTGCAGCGTTTCACCGCCTATCTGGTGCGCATTTCATCCGAAATGGAAAATCTGGAGTACATCAGCGATTCTCTGGGGAGCAGCGATCCGGCCTCGGTCGGCGGCCCGGTACGACTCATGGAATGGACGCCGGATCTGAATACAGGCATAGACATGATCGACAGCCAGCACAAGATGCTCTGCGCCTATATCAACTCCCTGTATCGCGCCGTGGCGGCGGGCCGCAAAGCTGGCATCGCGGACATCGTCGCCAACCTCAAGCAGTACACGGTCAGCCACTTCAGCACCGAAGAACGCTACTTCTCCCGCACCGGATACCCGGACACGGACAAGCACCGGCAGATTCACAAGAACTTCGTGGACAAGGTCGAGGACGTGGAAAGAAAACTGCATGCCGGACGGGAGGAAGTAGGCGGGGATCTGCTGGAATTCCTCAAAAACTGGCTCCTGAACCACATCCGCATCACGGATCACCAGTACGCTCCCTTCGTCAAGGCCCTGGTGGAGCAAGAACGGGCCGCACGTAAAAAAAGCCGGCACTGAGCCTTTCATTTATCTCTCTATTCGGCAACGGAACCACGATCCCGGACGGCCAGAACGCCGGCCAGGGCTGCGGTGAAGGTCGGGGCCAGAAGCAGGGCCGCGACCATACGGGGGGGGGGGAAATAAACCCGCAGGTACAACGGCGGAAAATCCAACACATCCCCGAGCCGATCATAGACCAGAAACAAAAGCAACAGGGCGCTCAGCCCCCCCCCTAGGCCCAGAGCCGCGCCGCCCGCCGCCAGAGGCAGACGTATGTACCAGTTGCAGGCCCCGACCAGTTGCAGGATTTCTATTTCGTGCGCCCTGGACCGGGCCGCAAGACGCACGGTATTGCCTACGCTCAACCCTAGGACCAGAAGCAGAAAGGCCGTGGAAGGCCAGAGAACATAGCTGCCGACCTGTTTCCAGGCTCTCCCCAGCTCGTTCTGCAAGGGTGTGGCCGACGCGCGCGAGACCCCGTGTTGGGATCGAAAATAGGCCAGGGTTTCCTCACGCCAGCGTTCCGGGTCGGGACCGACCGGACTCAGGGCCACCAGAGCCGTGGCCGGCAGGGGACTGTTGACCGCCAGAAAGGGAAAGACCTTGTCCAGATCCCCCCCCGCGCGCCCTATGCGTTGCCCGAGTTCCCCCAGGGCCTGTTCCGGGGTATAGGTCCTGACGGAGCGGAAACCGGGCAGATGCACATAGTCCTGCCATTGCCGGCGGACGACGTCCATATCCATGCCTTCCCGCCAGTATACCTGGAAGACGCTTTCACTCCGCGCCGTGCCGAGCCGGATGTCTAGGGTGGTCAGGAGCATGAAAAACAGTCCTGCCAGAAAGGAGGTCAGGGTGACCGAAAACAGGGCACCCACCGAACCCGCCGGGTTCAGCGCCAAATCGGCGATACCCCGCCCGACAAGGCGCAGGACGACACGGCTCACCGTCGTCTCCGCAGGCCGTCAGGGCGCGGGGCCGGACCGTCCATGCGCAGGACGTCCCTGTCCTCCGTATGACCCCCGCCGCCGATAAAGACGCCGGCGCCGGGCCAGTCGGCGGCCGTGACCCGCCCGTCTTCCAGGCGCATAGTGTAGGCCCCCGGATGCCGGCGCATCAGTTCCTCGTTGTGCGTAGCGAACAGCACGGTCGCCCCGTAGGCTTGAAATTGCTTGAACAGTTCCATGAGCCGGAACGAAAGCTCCGGGTCCAGGTTGCCGGTCGGCTCGTCGGCCAGAAGCACCTTGGGATTGACCACAAAGGCCCTGGCTATGGCTACGCGCTGCTGCTCTCCCCCTGAAAGGCCGCCACATTTGAGGCGGACGCGTTCCTGCAGGCCCAGGGCGCGGCAGACGGCCATGACACGGCGCTCAATGTGTCTGGGGGCCAGACCGCGTATCTCCAGAGGCAGGGCTATGTTCTGCTCCACCGTCCGCTGAGGCAGAATCTTAAAATCCTGAAAGACCACGCCTACCTGCCTGCGCAGCAAGGGGACACGGGAAGCCGACAGTTTTCCGAGGTTGATGCCCGCAACGGCGGCCTCGCCCGCCTGCAGGGGCAGGGCCGCGTACAGGAGGCGCAACAGCGTGGTTTTACCCGCCCCGGACGGGCCGGCAAGGAATACGAAATCGCCTTTTTCCAGAGAAAAGGTCACGTCCTTCAGCACGCGGTTCGCGCCGAAGCTGTGGGAAAGACGGCGCACCCGGATCATCCGGCACCACATTCCGGAAACAGATGATGATAATTTTGCATATGACTGCAATGATGACGGATAACCATGTTTCAACAACGCTCCGTGTACATCCGTGAACGCAACATTGTGGAGCATTTTACGCTTGGGATTGAAGCGTTTATCGGACGCCGGGGAAATTTCTTTACGGTAGCGGTTTGGAGCGTTTTGCGAATGAAATTGCAAAACGCTGCAGAACATGCGCCCCCGTCCGTTCCATGCAAACGGCAAGCGATACAGGCCGGGGATAAAAACGGTTACCGTTCCGTCCAAGCCATGTAAGGTTGGTTAGGAAGACATGCCCGGCTCAGCCTTGGACCCTGCACGTCATGCCGTTGCGCGCCGGCGGCGCCGGACAGTTTCCGACTTTGTGCGGAACAGTATACGCTGGTTGGAGAAGATGTCAAGGAAGGCATGCAATAAATTATCTCGAAAATATGAAAAAATATGCTCCCGACAATGCGCTATCCGGCCTGTAACTGTTCGTGAAATTTCCGAAAAAAGATTATTTTGACTTTGTCGAGAGCACATGATATAATCGGCTACAATAGCTTCAAAATCGTGAAAAAGACCGCGCCGCCGGAAAAGGTACTTGCTTACTGCAAAAATTCAACGGCAAGCCGTTTCACTTCCTTGAGCGAGAGGCCGGTAACTCTGACAGGACTTTCTTCACTTTTCCTGATTTTCCTTAATTTCCTCTGTATTTTTAGCCTGTTGTCGTGATTTCTCCTGTGCGACCTATTTATCTGTATAATTTTTTTTTACTCAATATATT